>NZ_JAQMTI010000305.1:0-9361 GCF_028329225.1 Sphaerospermopsis kisseleviana CS-549
ACTGGGGACTGGGGACTGGGGACTGGTGACTGGGGACTGGGGACTGGTGACTGGGGACTGGTGACTGGTGACTGGGTAATCAATTTTATGTTTTTTAATCAGCTATTACCAATTACCAATTACCAATTACCAATTACCAATTACCAATTACCCATTACCAATTACCAATTACCAATTACCCATTACCAATCCCCAATCACCTGAGTTGACAAGGACGAAAAGAGAGACGATGTAAGGGTGATAGACCGTATTTTTGCAAAGCCAGCAAATGTCGCGGGCTGCCATAACCCTTATTGTTTTCTATGTCATACATTGGATACTTAGATGCCAAACGCAAAACTAAATCATCACGCCAAACTTTAGCCATAATACTAGCAGCTGCAATGTTGAGCGATCGCCCATCTCCATTGACAATAGTTTGTTGCGGTATATTCAAATCCTTTACCATCTGATTACCATCAACTAAGCAAAGTGCGGGCTGTACCTTTAGCTTCAGTATAGCTCGCTTCATTGCTAACAGCGTTGCTTGTAGAATATTCAGGTTGTCAATTTCCGTAGTGGAAGCATAACCAATTTTCCAGTCTAAAGCCAGTTCAGCAATTTGCTGTGCTAACTGAGTTCTACGAGAACTAGACAACTTTTTACTGTCGTTAATTTTCAAAGCCATCAGTTGTGGCAAAGCTGCTGGCGGTAATATCACTGCGGCCGCAACTACAGGACCAAATAACGCACCACGCCCCACTTCATCCACACCAGCAACCAACCCATGAATATCTAAACCTATGGAAAATTCCCACCAACTTGATTCGCCCAAAGGTGTAGTTGACAAAACAGATGCAGGTGTTGGCTGTGTCTCTACCATAAAAGCGGTTAACTGTCCTCCAGTGCGGAAGAACGACGGCGACGACGGCGATTAGGAATAGAAGTGCTATTGATTATTTCCTCATCATCTGTCAAAGAGTCAAATCCTATGGATTTAGAATCTTCCAGAGGCGGCTCAATTCTGGATTTTGGCAACAAGGATGGTTCTTCTACCTCAACTTTTGGTGTTGGCATTTTGACTCTGGTAAATTCAGATGTAATTGTTTCGGGAAATGTGGATTCTGAGGTAGATTCCGTTGCGCTATTTGGTGTTTGTCCAGGTTGAACAATGTTAAAAATCACAGATTTGGCATTTTTAACCTCTGACTCTAACTTCACAGCCGGAGAAATGCCCATTTCAGCATACATCTTTTGTTCCTGGTCTGTCATTTCCACGGAAATAATCTGGGGCGGTTCTACAACTGGTTTAACCGGCTCTATCTTCATTTTGGTTCGCTCTGGTCTTTCCCAACCACCTTTACCAAGAGTGGGGGTTCGCATAGCTTCTCTTTCCCGGAGAGGATCTGAGAGAAGAGAGGGAATTTCCGATGTGGGGGTTAGCTCATTGTCACCATCCAAGTCTAAATCTAAATCATTGCCAAATCCCAATGAATTACCAGACCTGACTTCATCTTTGCCATTAATGCCATTGATACCGATGCGACTGCGACGGGTGCGGGTACGACGTTTGTTGTCACCCAATTCTTGATAACTGGGATGGTTGATCAACTGGCCAACCTCAGAATCACTTTCAAAACCCTCGCTAAAGCCATCATAAATGTCCCTAGTTTCCCTGATTTCTGGGAGGCGCGCAGATGGTGTTTTCACTTCTCTTTGAGGTGTGGGTGTAAACCGATCTGGTATGTCTGCTGCGGGGATGGGCATCCGGTTTTCTATTTCCCCTGGTAAACGTACAGTATGTCCTAAACCGCCACAGGTGGGGCAAGTTTCGCCAAACAATTCATAAATATTTTGACCTTGGCGTTTGCGGGTAAGTTCTACTAAACCTAACTCGGTCAGTTGGGCAATTTGGGGACGAGCTTTGTCTGCTTTAAGGGTTTTATTAAAGTGTTCTAAAACTTGCAGTTGGTCGCGTCGTGATTCCATATCAATGAAATCAACTACAATCACACCAGCAATATTCCTGAGTCTGAGTTGACGGGCAATTTCTGTAGCCGCTTCGCAGTTAGTCCACAGAACGGTTTCTCTAGCTGTGGCGGAACGGGTGAAAGAACCAGAGTTAACGTCAATTACTGTTAATGCTTCCGTGGGTTCAATAATAATGTAACCACCAGAAGGTAAATCTACTCTTGGGCGTAAAGCTTCACGAATAGCAGCATTAATGCGGAAGTATTCTAAGATGGGTGAGCGATCGCGGTGATGATCAATTAATACACCTTGTGGTGTTTGACCGCCACTCCAGTTTTGTAAATACTGTTTAACTCGTCGTAACCCAGTGCTGGAATCAACTACAATCCGATTCACATCTGCACCGTACATATCCCGCAATACACGCTGGATAAAGTCATCATCTCGGTTGAGCAAAGCAGGAGCGCGGGTAGAGACTGCTTCCTGCTGAATGACTTCCCATTGTCTTTGTAGCAATTCTAAGTCTTCAATTATTGCTTCCTCTGGTTTGCCTTCGGCTTCTGTTCGCACCAGTACACCCATACCCGCAGGTTTAATTAAAATTGCCAGGGCGCGGAGGCGGTTGCGCTCACTTTCACTTTTAATTCGCCGGGATAGGTTCACACCTCTACCATAGGGCATTAATACTACATAACGTCCCGGAAGGGTAATGTTACCTGTAAGCCTTGGTCCTTTTGTTCCCGTTGGCTCTTTCATCACCTGCACCAATACTTTTTGCTGTGGTGTCAGCAGTTCAGTAATGGCTGCGGAACTACGTTTTATTTTCAACG
This sequence comes from Sphaerospermopsis kisseleviana CS-549, assembly GCF_028329225.1. NCBI lineage: Bacteria > Bacillati > Cyanobacteriota > Cyanophyceae > Nostocales > Aphanizomenonaceae > Sphaerospermopsis > Sphaerospermopsis kisseleviana. Next base: position 2,781 of record NZ_JAQMTI010000305.1, read on the forward strand.
GTCCCAAGTCAGTAACATGAATAAAACCGTTGCGTTCTGGATCGCCGATATTGACGAAAGCTGCGTCTATACCAGGTAATACATTTTCTACTACGCCTAAGTATATATCACCAATTTGATGATGACCAGTGGCAACAACGAGTTCTTGTATTTGATCTTCCGAAAATACGGCAGCAATTTGATGCTGCTCTGCGATAATAATTTGTTTTGGCATTCAAGTTCCTCAAAAATTGGCAGCACCAATGGGGATTACAAGGAGCTTATTTTATACCTCTAGCCCCCTACTGGTAGCCCTACAAGGCGCTACTGGTAATAAAAATTTCTTTCTCTGACATAGCTTCCCATAATTGAAAGCTGTTAACAATACTGTAATTGCGTTTACACGCCTGATTATTCCAGAACCGTTGCATGAGTTTTCAGTAATTACATCAACCGTCTATGGTTGATGATTTCTGAACCACTACCTCTACCATCTGGGGTTTTGGTATTGGTACAGGTGTTGTAGAAAGCATAGAGTTAGAGACTAGGCGTAAAGCTATTGTTAGTCACTGATTCACTAGGTAGCTATAGAGAGAGTGTATTTTCACCTGCCTTAGTTGTTTCGGATACAATCCTAGAAACTACACTCTCATTATTTTTGCTTGCACTCCCTGATGATCAGGGTAGTGAATCAGATTATTCAACGCAGCGCCAGAAAATTTCTCTTCACTTTATTCTAGCGCAACCTTGCTAAAAATCAATTCCTATGAATATGCTTATTCCGGGTAACTACTAGCAAGTTACCCTTGAGGAATTATGTTTCTAAAACTAGCCGATTGCGGTGGATATGCAAGAGATGAAATTCTGCACCAGCCACTATTTCTAGTATAGACAATATTTGCTCAGGACGCAAGATCACACCGTCATGACGACAGCTACCCAAATAACGCAAGATAGCTTGAGACTCGGCTGGAGATGTGTTCACCTGCACTAAATCTATTTCAAACAAGCGATCGCGTAGATTTATGCTCTGCTGTTTACCTGATTTAGTCATAACCTCTGACAAAATCTCATCTTGATCCAGTATAGCCACAATCCAATCTTGCCATTTGTCAGCTTCCACATTTCCGGGTGTAGAAATAGTGAGCAAATATTCCGCTGCTTTCATAGCTTGGTTAGCTGCGGGTGCTTTCAAATCTATTTCTTCTATTCTGTAGATGGGGATATCTGACGGTAGTTGACTTACCAATTGGGTGCGAAAATCTTCTACATCCATCGGTTGAGTGAGTTCAAAATCAACTATTTCCCCACTGCTGGTACTTCCCAAGGATAAAGCACTAGCTAAAGCAATACGGGGATGGGGATGAAACCCACCAGTAAAAGCTACTGGTAAACCTGCCCTTCGCATCACTCTATCAAACAGGCGCATTAAATCCAAGTGACTGACTAAAGCCATATCACCTTGTTTCCCAAACCAAACCCTTAACCGTTGTGCTTTGGTGGTATTGGGGACAAAATCACCGACAAACTGAGGAATTGCAGGTGGTTCTATAACGATATTATGACCGAAATCAGTGCCACAGACACCACAATGGGAACAACCTTCAAAAGAGCAGTCAGGAACAACAGCAGCTTCTAGAGCGCGTTTTAAGTCCTCTTGCAGCCACTTTTTATCAATCCCGGTATCAATATGATCCCAAGGTAAGGGCAGATCCAGAGGTGAAGAAGGTGACAGGTGAGCCAGCGCGGTCTTGGGGGGTTCCCCCATAAGCGACTGGCGAACTCCGAAGGGGTGACAGGTGACAGGTGACAGTTTTTCTTGTTCTTCGTTACCTAAAGAAAACAGATTCCATTCCCCATTCTCCACCTGACGATATTTCCAATCTAGTCCAGCTTCGGCAATTGCTTCTCCCCAAGCCTTGAAAGCTGTTTCTACACTGTCATACCAAGAGTCCATTCCTGCACCGAGTTGCCAAGCACGAAGGAGGACTTTTCCTAAAGAGCGATCGCCCCTGCCTATAAAGTCTTCCATCGCAGAAAGGCGAATATCCGTAAAATTCACCTTTACATTACGAATACGCCGAAATTCTTGTCTTAACAAATCTTGCTTGCGGGCAAACTCAGCAGTAGAAACGGAATGCCATTGAAAAGGTGTGTGGGGTTTGGGGGTAAAATTGGAAATTGTCATGTTAAAACTGATCGGTCTCCTACCTTGACCCCGACATTCTCGCTGTAACCATCTGACTGTTTCCGCTATTCCCAAAACATCCGCGTCGGTTTCTCCTGGTAAACCAATCATAAAATACAGCTTGATTTTATCCCAACCTTGTTCCCAAGCTGTTTTTACTCCTCGTAATAATTCTTCGTTGGTTAAACCTTTATTGACAATATCCCGCATCCGTTGAGTACCGGCTTCAGGCGCAAAAGTCAAGCTTCCTTGTCTTGTACCTCCTAAAATATTAGCGATATTCTCATCAAATCTATCTACTCGTTGAGAAGGTAAGGACAGGCTAATATTCTCATTTTTTAAGCGGTTTTTGATTTCCATCCCCACTGCGGGTAAGGATAGATAATCAGAACAACTCAAAGATAACAGGGAAAATTCATTGTAACCTGTTGCCCGCATTCCTGCTTCAATCGCTTCTACCACTTTTTCTGGTTCTACATCTCTTGCAGGACGGGTTAACATTCCTGGTTGACAAAACCGACAACCACGGGTACAACCCCTTCTAATTTCTATGGTTAGGCGATCGTGTACCGTTTCTACATAAGGTACTAAACCAATAGAATAAGCGGGAATAGGTGTAGCAACTCTTCTAATGATCCGCTCAGGAACATCAGGACGCAAAGGTTTAACCGCGCCATTTTCCCCCATTTCATAAAATTGTGGCACGTAAACACCGGGAATCTGTGCCAAGTCTAATAATAATTCTTCCCTACTTAGACCGGCGGCTTTTCCTTCAGCGATCACTAAACCCATTTCTGGCAATAGTTCCTCACCATCACCCAAAGCAATAAAATCAAAAAAATCCGCGTAAGGTTCAGGGTTAGATGTGGCAGTTTGTCCACCTGCGAAAATTAATGGATATTGGTGACTGGTGACTGGTGACTGGGAAGAAGAACCTTCTGAACTCCTTTCTTTCCAAGTCAGGGGTATTCCTGCTAAATCTAACATTTCCAGGATGTTGGTTGCCCCTAGTTCATAACTGAGGCTAAAACCCAGAATATCAAACTCTGTTAATGCCCGTTTTGACTCTACTGCAAACAGGGGTATTTGGTTGTTGCGAAGTTTTGCGCCCAAGTCTGGTGCTGGGAGATAAGCGCGATCGCACAACTGATTTGGTTGGACATTCAAAATGTTATACAGGATGATATGCCCCAAATTAGAAGCACCGACTTCATAAACTTCTGGGTAGGTTAACACCCAACGTACAGTTGCCGCATCCCAAGGTTTATGTACTGCTAAACGCTCATTACCCAGGTAACGGGCAGGTTTTAAAATATCCGATGTTATTAATTGCTCTACTAAAACAGCCACTTTGCTATCTTTTAGCTAACTTAAATTACAACTTATCTCTTTCAACTTAGCATTTATTCTGTCTTTCAGGTCAATTGTTCACAGTAAATTAGAACTATATTAAGTAGATCAACATAATTAAACCCTATTTCCGATCTGAATTAATCATTCATCTGTGTAATTCTTAATCCTCAATCCTGACTTCTGACTTCTGACTCCTGACTCCTGATTCCTGATTCCTTTATTAAATCTTTATTGCTTTATTGCTTTGTGACTTTTGTTTAAAGATTGTTATAACTACAAGGCGAAATGTATATATAAATACATTTTTTTTCCTTGGGTTAAAAAACAATCTACATAGACAGCCAAAATGCAGATTAATCCTCTGTCGTCATGATACTAAACCTGGGAATAGCTATCACTCTGTGGATTTAAGCCAAAATTACCGTTTGCTTGTGATCTAGATCACTAATTTATAGATAGCTAGATCACTTTTTATACCGATACCAATCTTGGATAATGGTTAACAATTAAAGGTGAGTGATTTTTTATGAACACACAATATGCCATTCGTCAACTGGTAGAGAAAGCGTTGCACATCAAAAAATTAACGCCAGAAATCGAAAATGAAATTAACTCAGAACTGACTCAATTAGGTTATATATCTGACGTGGACTACGAAGCTCTAGAATTGTTAATGGCAGAGATGGACGCTGGACGAGTGCAGTTAGTTCCACGCTGGGGCTAGTAACTGTTAGTTTTTCTGAATAAATTCACAATTCTTGAGCATCTTGGCACGCTTGCCAAAGCTGGTGGATAAACTGATTTAGTTGCTGTTGGGCAACCGTATCTGTGTCAGCTTTTGGTTCTTTTGGTAAAAGTTGACTCAGTAGACTAATCACTTCTGTATCTAAAGCAGTCCGAAATAATTTGACAGGCCATAACAAGTCAGACGCATCTCGCAGATCAGTTATCAGGGGTAGTTCGTGGGTGAAGTTAGCCAGTAGTAAAGGACGCACCCAGCATACATCACGATCAGTCACAACTTGAATGACTTCAGCATAAAGGTTTCTGTTGCCATAATCTAAAGACACTATTTGTCCTGGTTGAAAGTTGGGGCTAATATCCATAGCAGCAGAAGATGAGGCAAAAACTTTGTAGTATTTTTCTTCATTTTAAAAGTAATATTGCTGTAGTATTATGATTATAATTGGAATTTTTTAATTCTAATTACCAGTTATAACCACACAGTGAGAATTTTTCTAGCTGGAATCAAAACAAAAATGTTATAATGTAAATAAACAACTGTTAAGCATGATGTTTAACAAAAATAATATTGTAGTAAATTCACGATCAAAGAGCAAAGAGCAGTGTCAGTAGAAACTATTCAAAAGCCTTCCACAACTCGCAAGCTCGCGCCTCGGTATCGCGTTCTACTCCATAACGATGACTTCAACTCTATGGAGTATGTAGTTCAAGTGCTAATGACCACAGTGCCGAGTATTACCCAGCCCCAAGCTGTTAGTATCATGATGGAAGCTCACAACAACGGATTAGCTTTAGTAATCACCTGTGCTTTAGAACACGCTGAATTTTATTGTGAAACTTTAAAAAATCATGGTTTGAGCAGTACCATTGAACCAGATGAATAGTTATTGGTCATTAGTTATTAGTCACTGGTCATTAGTTAATTAGTAGTATAGTGTTGACTGATGATATTTGACTAATTCATGAAAAAAATTAATCTATCTCAAATTTCCCAAAGTCCCGCCCCTGTTAGGGTGGGTTGTTTTATCTTGTGTTTATTGGTTTTATGGTTGCCTTTTGCAGTACCAATATATTTACTGGTTGAAGATACTAATTTAGAAAGTATCTTGACAATGGTACTACTTTATGCAGAGTTTATTTTTCTACTGAAGTTATGGGGTAAGAAAGTTTATCAACAACCTCAGATATTAAAACATTATGGGTTAGAATTTTCCCACCTAAATGGCATAGATTTTGTGCAGGGTTTAAGTATAGGATTAATTAGTATTTTAATAGTATTTAGTTTACAGGGTTGGTTGGGTTGGTTATTGTGGCAACAACCAAAAGTGTTTTTAGTCAAAATAATTTTAGAAGGTTTACTGGTTGGTTTCGGTGTTGGTTTTGCGGAAGAATTATTATTTCGTGGTTGGTTATGGGATGAGTTAGAGCGAGATTACAATTTAAATTTAGCAGCTTGGATAAATGCCATTTTATTTGCCGTTGCCCATTTTATTAAACCGTTAGCAGCAATCATTTATACTTTACCACAATTTCCGGCTTTAGTATTATTAGGGTTAACGCAAGTATGGGGAAAGCTTGGTAAAAGAGGGCGTTTAGGTTTACCGATTGGTTTACATGGTGGTTTGGTTTGGGGTTATTATATTATTAACGTGGGAGAATTAACAAAATATTCGGGAGTTGTTCCTGACTGGGTGACAGGTGTAAATAATAATCCTTTACAGGGAATAATGGGGGTATTATTTATGGGTGGACTAGCTTTGTGGATGAAGAAGAATTGATAGTTGATAATTGATAGTTGATAATTGATAGTTGATAATTTAATAATGATTAAATATTTTGTGATGCTGCTGGTTTTCATTTTTGCTTGTTCTTTTCCTTTTACATCTCCAGCTTTAGCAACAGTATGTAGGAATTATCAAGAGCAAGAAATTTGTATTTTGAGTATTAAACGCAGTGCTAAAAAATATTGGGAATATCGAGCATCTGTAAGTATTAATGGTAAAAAAACACCAATGGAAGTTTATAACTGTCGGGGTAAATTTAAGGTAAATAAAGATGGAAATGTGACGCTATTCAAAGATAATAGTCCTGGGGAAATGATTTGTAAGCTGTTACACAGCTAAATTGTATAATCCTAATATTCTGAACTCTTGTGGAACAGGCATCTTGCCTGTTCCACTTATACAAATTAAATGCACAACAGCTTAGTTTTTTTAATAAATGATAGCGTATTTTCTTAATAAATGTGGGGGGCAAGACTTGTACTGAGCGGTTAGTGAGCTTGTACTGAGCGACCTGTACTGAGCCTGTCCTGAGC
>NZ_JAQMTI010000306.1:0-2997 GCF_028329225.1 Sphaerospermopsis kisseleviana CS-549
ACAAGGAAGATTTTATCAGCACAATGGTCTTTTTGTTACCAAGAGAAGATGATTTTGTACTGTTTTCCTCCCTTGTCCACTGTCCTTCCTTGTCCCCCAAGTCTTGCCCTCACGACAATGTAAAAAACCTACCCTTGTAAGAGTCCCCAGTCCCCAGTCACCAATCACCAATCACCAATCACATATTTTTCTAAATCATTTATTTGCGGTGCGGGTAACTGGTTGAGAACTCGCCAAAGAATAGTGTAGCTGCCATCAGGACGGCGACGCACGGCACGAAAGGCTATGATAGTATCACTACTAGGCACTTCTGTTAATTGTTGCCTGATACGGCTATTTTGACGGCGTACGGGTTGACGTTCTGAGATGATTTCTGGGAGTTGAAATTGGAGCGATCGCACTAAATAAGTTTTATTTACTTCCGCTTTAGCACCACTCAAATAAATTTGCGACTGTTGCCAATTTTGACTTTTACCTGTAATAAACCGCCTTCTATCTACCTGTAAGGCTTTTAACTCTCTCGGTGGTTGGTAGTTGAGAAAAAAGTCCCGCGTTGATAGATCAAGAGTTTGTAGTCTACCATCCAATTTTTCTAAAGGTACATCACCTATATTAACGATAAAACCATAATCTATTCCTTGAGGGAATAACTGGAAGTTATCGTCAATCATTTTCAATGCTAAACTAGGAGTAAAATCTCCCTTACCCTCACCTACAGAGGGAAAAGGATAACGCTCAATAACACTTGGTTGTAATCGATTTTGGAAGGTATTCGGCCGACGACGGTAGGCTGAATCAGGTAAAACTCGAAAAATGCCCGTGTTAGGCAATTGCAAAAACTGAGCGTAGATTTGTTTTTCTTGGGAATCAATGTCGTAAGCAAAACGGTCTAGTGTCGCTGCGTCTTCCTGTGGATTGATAAATTTGATGTTGTCAGGAAATCTTTTTTGGGCTGCTTGCAAGATTTGATTGGCAGTTCTAAGAGTGCTGATAGCTTCCTCTGGTGGTGCGATCGCAGTTAATTGCCCCCTCACGGATCTCATTCTGTTGGGGTCTGAACTGCTCAGTGCTTGCTCAAGTCGAGCAATTAAATAAATCTGCTGTTGTACTAGCTGCATAGCTTTGGTATAAAATATATTTTCTCCTGCTACTGAATCAACACTTTGACTCAGGTCTAACTGAGACTTATATTCCAGAGCTAAGGCAAAACTGGGAGTAAAACCCAGCGTCAAAGACAGTGAAAGTCCCACAAAGATTTTTCTCATGTCAAAAATGCCAATCTGATGGGTGTATGAAAAATTTAAAATAGATATTAAATTGGAAGAAAACAACGACCATCGACAACCGTCAGTTTATTTTACTTTCTGTAAAGCGTCGCCAGGTTGTTACCAGTGCTGAAACAAGATTACATGCAAGTTTCCCAGGATCAGCCTATCTATTCTGAGGCTCCACTCCAGCTGTTGCTTTTTGTCGATGGACGACCAAAGTCCCGACAACAGGTACAGCGCATACGCTCTTATTTAAGAGAATTAGAAACAGAGTATAGTTTTGAACTACAAATTATTGATGTCGGCCAACAACCGTATCTAGCGGAACATTTTAAATTGGTAGCAACGCCGGCTTTAATTAAAATTCATCCAGAACCTCAACAGACTCTGGCGGGAAGCAATATTATAACCCAATTAAAAAACTGGTGGCCTCGCTGGCAAGTTGCTGTAGACGCTTTCTTAAAGTTACAGGAAGACTTACAAGAACTCAAAGATGAGAATGTGCGGGCAACATTACCCACATCTACCATACATTCTGTTGCTGTTTCTGCGGAGTTGATCAAGCTTTCAGATGAAATTTTTAACTTGAAGCAGGAAAAAGAGAAACTGCAAGAACAGTTACAATTTAAAGACCGGGTAATGGCAATGTTAGCCCATGACCTCCGTAATCCTTTAACTGCTGCTGCTATAGCTATAGAAACGCTTCAAAATAACTACAATTCTGAAAAGGGAGCATTTCACCGTTTAAAACCAGCTATGGCTGAACATTTTTTAAAACAAGCCCGTAATCAAACACGAATCATTGACCGGATGATAGCTGACTTGTTACAAGTGGGAAGGGGAAATGATAAAGAATTTAATATCATACCACAAAAAGTAGAATTAGGAAAACTTAGTTATGAAGTATTGGAAGAATTACGCGATCGCTATATTAGCAAAGCTCAAAAAATAGAAACAGATATCCCCAAAGATTTACCTTATGTATATGCCGATCCTGAGCGTATCCGTCAAGTTTTAGTAAATTTATTAGATAATGCTATTAAATATACACCCGAAGGAGGCATGATTAGTTTAGCCGGACTACACCGCACCACTCAAAAAGTACAGTTTAGTATTGGTGATACAGGTCCTGGTATTCCCCCAGAAAACCGCGATCGCATCTTTGAAAATCATTTCCGTCTGCAACGAGATGAAGGAACAGATGGTTATGGCATTGGTCTGGCTTTATGTCAACGTATTATTAGAGCGCACTATGGTCAAATTTGGGTAGATGCAAATCCTCATGGTGGTGCATGGTTTCATTTTACTTTACCAGTTTATCCATCTTAATTTAGTCAGGAGTCAGGATTTCTAGAAGTTAGAATTTTTATTTCCCAATTACCAATTACCAATTACCAATTACCCAAAAAAATGCCACATCCATTAATGTATGAAGAGGACAATTTTGTTGTTCTCGAAACTAACCAAGAAGAACAATTTTTGACGAAATCAGAATTACTAGAAAAGCTGGAAAATACTTTAAAACAACTGGCTTTTGATGACTTAACTCCTGATATCCAGAAATTTGATTCTGTCACAGAACAAGCACAATATTTAATTGATACCAGTTGTGAATTAGATGTAGGACCAGGAAAATATTTACAGTGGTATGCTGTGAGATTAGAAAAGTGATTGGGGACTGGTGACTGGTGACTGGTGACTGGTGACTGGTGACTGGTGACTGGTGACT
>NZ_JAQMTI010000307.1:0-7101 GCF_028329225.1 Sphaerospermopsis kisseleviana CS-549
GCAGGAGGCAGGAGGCAGGAGGCAGGAGGCAGGAGGCAGGAGGCAGGAGGCAGGAAGGTTTACCTCGTCTCTCGTCTCTCGTTTCTCTCGTTCCCAGTCTCTGACTGGAAATGTGAACATAGAGGTTCTACCTCTCACCCAACACCTTAACAATTCTTAACTCTATTTTCCCCCAAAAATCCCAAAAAAGTTTCAGCACCTTTTTTTACCCCTAAATTATTGAGAATACTTGCGAATGACTCAACGTATTTTCAAGGGTCTTGACTTCTGAGAGGGTTGTGTTATGATAGGTTTTAGAATAATCCAAGGGAGTCGTATTGTCTAAATCAGGATATCCAGGATTACCGGATTTACAGGATGAAAACGCAAATAAACGCAGATGATCTGAATCATGATTTAGATGATTTAATAATTTCTAGGATACGGACAAATATTGACATCTCATAAATATATATGATATGTTAAAACTTAAATCATATAACATCAAACCAAAATCCTATCCTGTTCATCCTTTAATCCTGGACATCCTGATTCTGACATATTAAAAACCGTAAAAAAAATTGATCGCCTGACGGCGAGGAAAAAGGGAAAAAAGAAAAAGTGTAGAGGGTAAAAGGGTAAGAGAGTAAAGAACTAAAGAGTCCTTGCGCCGGAAACTACCAACCGAAACCCGCGGTTGTAGGCACTGAAGTCTGGGAGGCCGTAGTGACGATACGCAGAACGGCAAGAGCCGGGGCCGTAGTTCCAAGAACCACCGCGCAGCACTTTAAGTTCGCTTTGGCTTGTCACAGCACTGCCATCTGTAGGCGCGTTACTATAGTTATCTACCCAATCATCCAAACACAATTCCCAAACATTGCCGTGCATATCATACAAACCAAAAGCGTTAGGGGGAAAAGAACCTACATCTGTGGTTTGTTGACGGTATATGCCTTTAGGTGCAGAACCATAAGTTTCATTACCATTATAGTTTACCAGATCAGTGGTAATACTTTCACCAAAATAAAATGGTGTGGTAGTTCCGGCTCTACAAGCATACTCCCATTGTGCTTCGCTTGGTAATCTGTAGGTTTTTCCTGTTTTTTGGCTTAACCGTTGACAGAATGTAACCGCATCATTCCAATTAACTCTTTCTACAGGACGTTTTCTATTTTTATCAAACCAATTACCTTTAAAATGAGAAGGATTATTCCCCATAATCGCTTGATATTGTTCTTGTGTCAATGGATATTTACCCATGAAGAAACTGGGAACAGTTACTTGACGTTGGGGACCTTCATCGGAACTTCGTTGTGCTTCGCTTTCCGGTGAACCCATGAGGAATGTTCCCCCTGGTATTTCCACCATTTCTAAAGTCACACCATTTCCTAAATCTTCGGTAAAATATCGCGCTGAGGAGTTGCGTCGGTTGATGATGCTTCCGGTGGAGTCGGTGGTGACAACTTCAAAATTAAAGGTTGAGAGGGAGTTTGAGGAAGTTTGATTTTCAGAAGTTTGATTTTTAGGACTTGGTGTATTTGAGGAAGTTTGATTTTCAGAAGTTTGATTTTTAGGACTTGGGAATAATAAATTTTGTCCTACAACAGCAATAGTCACACCACCAACAAATAAGCTGGGATAAACCAAGAAATTTCTCCGGGTGATAATTGTAGGTTGAGGAGATTGATTTTGGAAAGATTGATTTTGAGAAGATTGATTTTGGAAAGATTGATTTTGAGAAGATTGATTTTGAGAACTTCCCAATTTTTGAGAAATTGGAGGTTGGGGTGGTTGGGGTGGTTGGGGTGGTGGAGGAGGTGGAGTCTGTAAAACCTGCAAAAGTTTATCAGATGATTGATAACGGTTTTGATATTCTGTCTGTAATAACTTATCTAAAATCTTACCTAACTCTACACTCACAGGTTGCTGTAAATGAACACGCCATTTTTCTACCCAACCATAACCTTGAGTTTTCCATAAATTCCAAGGATGCACCCTTGTCATTAAATGAAAACAAGTTGCACCCAAACTAAATAAATCACTCGCTGGATAAACTTCCCTATCTTCCATCTGTTCTAAAGAAGCATAACCATAACTTCCGATGATCGTACCTGGACGCATTGTACCCTGAAGTTGTTTAGATGCACCAAAGTCAATCAAGAATAATTTTCCATCACTGCGACGACGCATAATATTTTCTGGTTTAATATCGCGGTGAATGATTTTTTGATTGTGAACTATTTGCAGAACTGGTAAAATCTCTAGCAACAATTTACGAATTTTTCTTTCATCAAAAGTTGCACCATTCGCTAATTCAATTAATAAATTTTCTCCATCAATAAAATCTTGAATTAAATATAGATATCCGTTCTCTTCAAAATATGCCTGAAGTCTAGGAATTTGCGGATGTTGCAGTTGTTGTAATCTTTTAGCTTCTTCTTCAAATAACTCTGTTGCTTTTTTTAAAGCATAGGTATTTTGCGTTTGCGGTGCAAGTTGTTTGATAACACAATTTTCGTCAAATTTATCAGTATCTTCTGCTAAATAAGTTTTACCAAAACCTCCACCCCCCAAAGGTTTAACCGGACGGTAATGGTTTCTAAGGATAACTAAAGGAATACCACAACTAGGACAAAACTTTGTCGTATCTGCTACGGTTGGATTATGACAGTCTGGGTTTAGACAGCATATTTGATTCATGGGAGAGTTCTGGTAGATACGTTACATTTTAGAACATATACAAAAATATACTCGCTAATTTCCCAATTAGGTAATAAATTATCTATAAATTATCTATAAATTATCTATTTCCTCACGCCAAGACGCAAAGAAGATATCCTGTACATCCTTTAATCTTGATGCTGAGAATCTTCGTTCATCTGCGTTCCCAACCCAGGCTGTTAAAAACACCATATATATTGCGCCCACAGATTCCCACTCATAACATAAGTGTACAACAGTATTCACGGCTTGTCAAGTCCAAAAACAAAATAAACAGAAAAAGCATAAAAAATGTATTGGATGGCTTCCAATCCCCAATCACCTACCTAGAAATCCACACCCTTTAATTATTTTGCGATCGCGCTAGGATGTAATACAGTTAACGGCATAGTTTTAGGCGATTGAGATTCTATGGAACATTTTCCCATCAAAGCTGTACAAGCTGCCTATTACGGCGAAAATTCCTACCGCACACCACCCCCAGACTTACCTTCCCTGCTATTAAAGGAGAGAATAGTGTATCTGGGAATGCCATTAGTTCCTGCGGTTACAGAATTGATCATCGCTGAACTACTATTTTTACAATCCGACGACCCAGAAAAACCCATTAAAATCTATATCAACTCTACTGGAACATCTGGTTACAGTGGCGAACCTATCGGTTTTGAAACCGAAGCCTTCGCTATTTATGACACCATGAAATACATTAAGCCCCCCATCCACACCATCTGTATTGGTTCAGCAATGGGTATGGCTGCTATGTTGTTAAGTGCTGGGACAAAAGGTTGTCGTGCAAGTTTGCCTAACTCTAGTATTATCCTGCATCAGCCTAAGAGTTACGCTCAAGGACAAGCAACGGATATTCAAATTCGGGCTAGAGAAGTTTTGGCAAATAAAGCTTCAATGGTGGATATTCTGTCACGCACCACAGGACAAGCACCAGAAAAAATCACCAAAGACATGGATCGTCTATTCTACATGACTCCTTACCAAGCCAAGGAATACGGTTTAATAGACCGCGTGTTTGAAAAAGAAGAACTCGCCAACCCCCCACTTCCTGCAAGTGTGCTTTAAGAAGGTGACTGGTGATTGGTGACTGGGGATTAGGTGATTAATCTACCCCCATCTCCCAATCTAAATAAACTACAAATGGAGTCGTAAAAATGCCTATAGGTGTGCCTAAAGTTCCCTACCGGATGCCCGGAGGACAATATACAGATTGGATTAGCATTTATGACCGTCTATACCGGGAAAGAATCATTTTCCTGGGCAGAGATGTCGATGATGAAATTGCTAACCAAATTATTGCCGTTATGCTTTATTTGGATTCCGATGATCCAGGTAAAGATATTTATTTGTACATCAATTCCCCCGGTGGGATGGTGACATCTGGTTTGGCAATTTATGACACCATGCAACACATCAAATCTGATGTTGTCACTATTTGCGTGGGTTTAGCAGCTTCCATGGGATCTTTCTTATTAGCTGCTGGTACTAAAGGTAAACGCCTAGCTTTACCCCACTCCCGGATCATGATTCACCAACCTTCCGGCGGTACTCGCGGACAAGCTTCTGATATTGAAATTGAAGCTAGAGAGATTCTGCGAATTCGTAGCCAACTGAATCAGATTTATGCTAATAACACTGGTCAAGCTTTGTCTAAAATTGAGAAAGACATGGATCGGGATTTCTTTATGTCTGCTCAAGAAGCCAAGGAATATGGTTTAATTGACCGTGTGATTGAAGAACGCATCTAAACAGGGCAAAATATATTCAAAATTCAAGGTTAAAAATTCAAAAGCATCTTAACTTTGAATTTTTGATTTTGAATTTTGAATTGGAGCAAAGCAACATGGATATCGGAGATTGCTACCGTTTATTGGGGTTAAGGTCAGGAGCTTCTTTTGCTGAAATTAAAGCATCTTATCGGCGACTGGTACAGCAATATCACCCCGATCTCAACCCAGATGATGAAAAGTGTAAAGAAAAATTTATTGCCTTGACGGAGGCTTACAAACTCCTGCAAACGGTAGTACCACCTGAGGAAATAGCTGTAAAATCACATAGTTCATCCTCTTTATCCTCTTCATCCCCTTCATCCACTTCATCAGTGTTTGAGGATAGTTCTACCCAGACACCATCCCCACCGTCAGTATCAACAACAACGGTGATGCCACATCCACCGACGGTAGAGGATATAGAACAGCGGTTAAAGTGGAAGACTTATGAACAGTTGCAGCGGTTTTTACAAGAAAAACGTTTTCCCCAAGCGATCGCTCTCGTTGAAGCTTTAGCTGCTAGATTACCAGGGGATATAGAAGTCAAACAATGGCAAGCTATATCTTATCAAATTTGGGGACGGGCTTTAATTGCCCAAAAACAACTGCCAAAAGCTAGAATTTATCTAAAAAAAGCTATCAAGACAGATCCCCACAATAAAGCTCTGTTTAACGAAGTTCAGCGCGATTTTGAACGGTTAGGGATTAAGTTTTAATTTATAGCAGGAGTCAGGAGTCAGGAGTCAGGAGTCAGGAGTTTTGAATTATTTATGGGCATGAATATAATCAACAAAGTAGAATTTAGGAATCAGCCAAAGTTTCAACCAAGTATAAATTCCCATTCCTAAAAGTGCAGTAATTATTAAGGGTAAACCCACTTTTAGACGGAAAGCATCAGGAAGAATTGCCACCCCAGATACAACTATGACAAAATAAGCTAAAAGTCCTATTTGCAAACGTTCTAAATTTTTAACTGTGGTTCTACAACTGCTACAATGTTGAGTATGTTGTTGATAACGATCCAACATCACCAGTCTATCATCATTGATTTTAGTTTCTGTATCCTTAATTCCCACCTCACTCCAAGGTAACTGACCATGACAATATTTATCAAACCAAGTCCTAAACTCAATTACTAACCTATCTGCACTGGTAGGTAATTTATAAGCTGTTTTCCAACTTTCCCTTTCTTGTTTTTGTTGCAATAAATATTCTTGCTGATTTAACAAAATCATATCACCATCTAACACCACATTTCTATTAGTGATATGATCCCACCAACGGGGTGTTAAATAATGAAATGTTTTCGCAAAATTACGACTAAATTGACCAACAATTCTCGATTTTCCTGGAGATACAGGTACACAATAAACTATCAGTCCTAATTTCTTTTCTGTCTGACCCAGACTAATCGCATATTCTAAACGACAAGGTGGTTCAAAAGTGATTGTTGTTGGTAAACCTCTAGGAATGGAAACTTCAATTAAATCAATTGTTGATTTAATTATATTCATAGTTATGGGTTGTGCTTTGTCTCGATTACCTTGTACTCCATGATGAGCAAAAGGAACATGACTAGGATCAGCTACATTTTCTACTAATGTCTGCCAATCATACTCTAAATCACGGACTATAGAAGTCCAAACAAATCCTTTACTAGCGTCTATTTGTGGTGATAAAGGTAAAGGTGTCTTTGCTGCTAGTTCGGGGGTTTTTGCATCTGGCCACACCCAAAGTAAGTCATTTTCCTGACGTACTGGTAAAGAAAGGACACAGAAATTTTCTTGATTTTTAATGACAATTTCGGTATTTTCCGCTTGGGGAATTTGAGTACAGATACCTTGATCATCAAATTGCCAACCATGATAACTACACATTAAATTACCTGTTTTGTCATCAATACGACCTTCGCTTAAAGGTGCTAAACGGTGAGGACATTGATCTAAAAATACCCGGTAATTTGCAGATGATCTAGGTTTCCAAATTACTAAACGTATTCCTAACAATTTTACCGGGGTGGGACGTTGTGGATCAAGGTCTTCAATTGGTGTAAGAGGATACCAGTGCTGAAAAAAGTTAAATTCGGCTTGCATTCTATTTCTTGTAATAATTCAATTAACCAGGGCGTGAAAAAAATTTGAGAACAACTTTTGAGAACAATTATTGTATGTCTGAATCTGTAATTTCTGAATCTGTAATTACTGTAACCGTTAAATTGTTCGCTGCTTATCAAGAAGCTTATGGACTTTCGGAACTAATGCTGGAATTTCCTCATGGTACACCAGTCAAAGCTGTATGCGATCGCCTCATATCAGAACACCCAGAACTGAACCAATGGCGTGATGTTACCCGCTATGGCATTAATTTAATCTTTGTTGCACCCGACACCCCTCTCAAAGATAGTGATGAAGTCGTACTTATTCCCCCCGTTAGCGGAGGATAATTTTAGATTTTAGATTTTGGATTTTGGATTTTGGATTTTGGATTGATCCATTCCTACTCCCTACTTAGGGGTTGCTGAGAAAGTCTTTCCGTGAGGGCATAGGAGTCAGGAGTCAGGAGTCAGGAGTCAGGAGATCAAGGAGTCAGGAGTCAGGAGATCAAGGAGTTAGGAGTTCTGGAA
>NZ_JAQMTI010000308.1:0-5052 GCF_028329225.1 Sphaerospermopsis kisseleviana CS-549
ACAAAACACCATTTTTATGTATAAACGAAGAAATCCTTATTTATCGTTTGATTGATTTTTTCAGAGTCATCGTGATGGTTTAAATTATTGTCAATAAGTAGACGTTAATGCGAATTTTCAGGTCATTATTGAGATTAAATTATCCTTATTGATAAGATGCGTTTCCCCTGTCAGGAGTCAGGAGTCAGGAGTCAGGAGTTATGTATTTTGGATTTTGAATTTTGAATTTTGGATTGTTTTTGTCAACTCCAATCTAAAATCTAAAATATAAAATCTAAAATTTTCTTCCCCAGTCACCAGTCACCAGTCACCAGTCCCCAATCACCAGTCCCCAGTCCCTACTATAATCATAAGGAGAAAATATACAGAATATGGTAGCCCACATCCAAGAAGTTGATGCCCAACAATGGGTGAAAACTCGTTCTTCCTTAGATGCTAATGAATCTACTTTTTTAGTTTGGACAGGTAAAATTTATAGTTTTGTCCCTGGGGAAAAGCGACAACTTTTATTTAAAATTATCGGTATGAGTGTAAGTCGGTGTATTCCCACTGCGGAAGGTCGTTGGGATTTTACTTCTAGGGAACTGACTTATTACCTCAACCCAGAAACAGATGAAATTTTACGAAAATGGGAAAATCCCTGGACTGGGGAAACTGTGACGGTGATGCACGTAGCTAATAATCCCGTACAAGGTAAGTTTAAAGGTAAACTGCCTGTACAGGTGGAAGGTGAAAATACTACCTTTGTCTTTGATCTGTTTCCCCATTATCCCAACCCTTTGGCAAAAGATCCCCAGTTTGCTTCCTACAGTCCATCTCCAACTTATCAAGCGGCTGAGTTATTTAAAATTACTGTCAAGAGTGCAGATTTGCTCAACTCAGAACTTAATTCCGTTACAGAATTAAAATTAAGTTGGGATAGAATTGGTCAATGGTTGCCTTGGATGAAGATGGGTGAACAACCAGGACAACTTATATATAGTGCTATTGGTGGTAAGGTGGGCGGTTTTACAGAGTTACCCCCACTGTTACAAGCGGAAATTAATAACCGTTTGCCTTTGTATAAGCAAGCGCCGAATGCTTTTATGGAAGGGGAAGATATGACTTCTTGGTTATATTTTCAGAAGCATTTTTCTGATTATTTGGCTGGGGAAGTTTTTCCTTTACCTTTAACTAATTGATCATAAAACTGACACTAAAAGAAGGTTTTACCCCAATAATAAAAATAAAGTTGTGTGCGATCGCCCTCCTATCATCCAAGAGAATGTGATCGCCCAATTTATCCCCATCACCAACAATAAAACCAAAGTTTCACAACTTCCGCATACCATGACTAACGGGATCAAAACCCTTAGAAAAGCGCGTGCTGTCATCATAACAAGCGCCCTTCAAATTCGCACCATATAACTTAGTATAGTGCAGTCTAGCACCCCGAAGATTAGCTTCAGAGAGATTAACACCACACAAATTAGCCCTAGTCAAATTAGCATCAGCTAAATTTGCCCTACTCAAATTTGCACCCCAAAGTTTAGCTTTAGCGAGATTAGCATCACTTAAATCTGCTCCCCACAAATTGATTCCCGGTAAATAAGCATCAATCAACTTGATTCCAACCAAGTGAGCAGATAGAAAATATCTCTCTCCAGCGGCATAGCGCCGTTTAATATCCTCCGCATCCATCTATATTTCACTGCCTTTAGCAACGACACAGTGATTTCTGTTCCTACCTATCATTTGCTGAATAAACCTAAAACCTTGATATATCAAAGGTTAGAGGCTGATAAACAGGAAAAAAGTCCAAGGGTTTTGAAGGGTATACCGGAAAAAGTGTGCATTTTTTGGGATTTCAAGAGATGGCAAAGAAATTTTCAAATCTCCTCCTGACTCCTGACTCCTGACTCCTGACTCCTTACTCCTATGCCCTCACGGAAAGACTTTCTCAGCAACCCCTACCTATCATTTAACCACAAAAACCGCTAATCCGCTATTGATAGAGAGAGGAAAACACTAACTTTTCTCCCCTTGCACCCTGCCCTGTATTTTCCCATCTTTTCCAGTACCATTACAACCGAACAAATTGATACCAGAAAAATCACCATTTTTTTTATACACGAAAAAGCGCCTGAGTCCTTTTTGCTTACTCAGGCAGCCCCCGTATAACGTTATACCATTTCACCGTATGCAACAGATTAAATCTTCTACATTGCTATTAGGGAAAGCACTGTTAAGATAACCTGTAACAAACATGAGTGAAGTGGTATCACTCCTTGCATCAGATAAGAATATCTCTTTTGACACCAAATAGCCAGTGTAGAGAGTGACAGTTTATGAACTGACACTGGTGGAAAACATAACCCGCGTAGGCAGGTTTTGCCTGTGTAGCTTCATTTAACCACAACCTCCTCCTCCTGGAGTTTCGATCACAAAAATATCCCCTGGTTGCATCTCTACAGTAGCGGTACTACCTAAAATTTCCTCAGTGCCATTTTGTCTTTGTACCCAGTTGCGTCCTATTTTTCCCGCTTCAGCACCATTTAAACCGAAGGGAGGAACCAGACGATGGCCAGAGAGAATATTAGCAGTCATCGGTTCTAAAAATTTAATACGACGGATCACCCCATCACCCCCGCAATATTTTCCTTTCCCTCCACTATGGGAACGCAAACCAAAACTTTCCACTTGCACAGGATAACGAGTTTCTAAAACTTCAGGATCAGTTAAGCGGGAGTTAGTCATGTGAGTATGAACCCCATCAGTACCATCAAAATTTATTCCTGCACCAGAACCACCGCAAATAGTTTCATAATATTGATATTTTTGATTACCAAAAGTAAAATTATTCATTGTTCCTTGGGAAGCTGCCATCACACCCAAAGCACCATATAAAGCATCAACAATTGTTTGGGAAGTTTCTACATTTCCTGCTACTACTGCTGCGGGATAAGTTGGGTTTAACATACAACCTTGAGGGATAATAATTTCTAAAGGTTTGAGACAACCAGCGTTGAGGGGAATGTTATCATCAACCAAAGTTCTAAAGACATATAAAACCGCCGCTTGAGTTACAGCTTTGGGGGCATTGAAATTACTATTTAATTGTGCAGATGTTCCAGTAAAATCAATCTTGGCACTGCGGGTTTCTCTGTTGATTTTTACATTAACTTCAATTTTTGCACCGCTATCCATTTCATAAATAAATGATCCATCTTTTAAAACATCAATTGCTCTTCTCACAGATTCTTCTGCATTGTCTTGAACAAACTGCATATAAAGTTTAACAGTTTCTAGTCCATATTGCTCAACCATTTTTAGCAGTTCTTGTACTCCCCTTTCATTAGCAGCAATTTGAGCTTTAAAATCTGCTATATTTTGGTCAGGATTACGACTAGGATAGGGATGATTTAACAAATAATTTCTGATTGCTGTTTCTTGAAATTCTCCCTCTTGCACTAAGAGAAAATTATCAAAAATAATTCCTTCTTCTAAAATAGTGGTACTATGAGGAGGCATAGAACCGGGAGTAATACCACCAATATCCGCTTGATGTCCACGTGAAGCAACATAAAATATAGGACTGGGAATATTGTTTTTAGTTCCTATGTTAGTTCCTAAAAATACAGGAGTAATAGCTGTGACATCAGGTAAATGTGTTCCACCGTTATAAGGGTTATTGGATAAATAAACATTTCCTGGTTTGATTGTGTCCCCAACATCATTAATTAAACTGCGGACACTTTCACTCATTGAGCCTAAGTGTACAGGAATATGAGGAGCATTAGCAACTAATAAACCAGAACTATCAAAAATCGCACAGGAAAAATCTAGCCGTTCTTTAATATTAACTGATGCTGCTGTGTTTTGCAGCACAATTCCCATTTGTTCGGCGATAAATTGATAGAGATTTTTGAATATTTCTAAACGAACTGGATCAGGTTGAGTTGTGTTGTACATGATAATTTCTTCCTAATTAATTTTTGACATCTTTTTAGATACAGTCGTAGGGGCAAACCGCCGTGGTTACCCGTACTCCCAGGAGTGAGTTTGAGGCGATCGCCTGTACCCACAAGTATTGGGTTTTATCACGGGTCTGAAATCGCTATCCTAATCGCTATACTATCTGTGGGAATAATATTTTTTATTGATTGCCATCATTATGTCTTTAGTTAAAACTGCTCTAATTGGTTTAAAAGCTGACTCATTCCGTCATCCTCTAGACTTGGAAGCTACAAAAACTCTCAAGCAAATTCCTGGTATAGATATGATGGTCAGAAATTGGCTAGGTCCAATGGCAGAACAGGTTTTTTATGTAGAAAATATTGCTGCTAGTGTCTTGGTAGGTGAAAAACAATTACCAGATTTACACAATTTATTATTAGACGCTTGCAATATTTTAGATATTGAACCACCTCAACTATACGTGCGTCAACATCCCGCCCCTAATGCTTATACTTTTGCCATGCGGGGTAAACAGCCGTTTGTTGTGTTGCATACTTCTTTAATTGATATGCTCACACCAGAAGAAATACAAGCGGTTATTGCCCATGAGTTAGGACATCTCAAATGCGATCATAGTGTTTATTTAACACCTGTGAACTTACTCATTTTAGCAGCTGCAATTTTACCTAATGTGGGTGCGATTTTAGCTCAAACATTACAAGCACAGTTATTAGAATGGGTACGTTGTGCAGAGTTTACTTGCGATCGCGCTGCTTTGTTAGCTACCCAAAACCCCAAAGTTGTCATGTCTGTGTTAATGAAGTTAGCTGGTGGTTCTCCTACCTTAGCACCTCAATTAAATCTTGATGCTTTTGTTGCCCAAGCCCGTGCTTATGATGACATCAGTAACACGGAACTGGGTGTAATGGTGAAAGAAGCCCGCACTGCCCAGTTAAGCCACCCAGTACCCGTATTGCGAGCCAGGGAAATTGATCGATGGGCAAGTAGTACGGAATACCATATACTTATGCAAAATCACGGTTTTAAAGGAGAAACTGAAACCGCACCCAAGGGAGGATGGAGAAATTGGTAAATATTGGGGACTGGGGACTGGGG
>NZ_JAQMTI010000026.1:0-75647 GCF_028329225.1 Sphaerospermopsis kisseleviana CS-549
AATATAATTCGCTACTACACAAACAAAGTCCACCTGCGTGGACTAACGAAAAATTAAGGATTTGAAACTTGCGTAGGCAGGTTTTGTCTGTGTAGATGTGATTTTTAATCGCCTAAGTTAGACTTTTCAAACATCCTCTAAAATATATTCTTGTAAAGATGTTTCTACTTTTACCTGTGAACAAAGTTGACGTAATTGTGCAACTTCTTCCAAAGTAATACAAGGTTGTAAATCAGTAACTTGTACACCCTCCTGAAGATTTTGCAACATTTGTAATTCTTCTGTTTCCGAAGGATAACCCAAACTCAAGGAAAGCATAAACCAGTCCATTTGTGCTTCTGGTAAAGGAAATGTTCCTTGGTATTCGACGGGGTTTTGAGTAGCAGTTGAAATTTACCATCTACAGAACGCGCTAAAGATTTCGCCAGCAAGGTTTTACCAACACCAGGTACATCTTCTAATAAAGCATGACCACCACCTAGCAAAGCAACTAAAACCAAGCGTAATGCTTCATTTTTACCAACGATGGTACGAGCAAGATTTTGGGTTAAAGCGTCAATTTTTTCTCTCATTCTCTTTAGGTAATGGGTAATTGGTAATGGGTAATTGGTAATTGGTAATTGGTAATTGGTAATTCAATTTTGGATTTTGGATTTTGGATTGTTTTTGTTAATTCCAATCTAAAATCTAAAATCTAAAATCTAAAATTTTCTTCCCCAGTCACCAGTCACCAGTCACCAATCACCAATATATATATTGTTCCCAAGTAATTATTCAAATTCAGTATGTCCTATTTAAAATTTCTTTGGCTATGGTGCAGTCAAGTTGAATTTGGGTTTTCAGAGCTTCTATATCAGCAAATTTTTGTTCTGGGCGTAAAAATTTGACTAACTCTACCACCAATGTTTTACCGTACAAATCACCAGACCAATCAAATAAATGTACTTCTATTGTTGAGTATGTACCGTTGATAGTGGGACGGTTGCCAATATTCATCACGCCTAATTTTACGCCTAATTTTTCCACAGGAGCGGTATCAGGGGTTTCACTGTGAATGAAAACCCGCACAGCGTAAACTCCCAGACGGGGTAAAAATTTATCTTTTGGAAGTTGCAAGTTAGCAGTAGGAAAACCAATGGTTCTACCTAATTTTTGCCCTGTTATCACCACACCAGTTAAACTATAAGGTCTTCCCAGTAAGCGGGTTGCTCTAGTCATATCTCCTAATTCTAAACTTTGGCGAATTGAGGAAGTGCTAATACGACCATCTTCTGTGAAATCATTGGGGATATTATCAGTATTGTTGGGAAAATTTACTGTATCAGTTTGTATGGGAACTATAGTTACAGGTATATTGTACTGAGCAGCGATAATTTGCAAATCTTTGGCGTTACCCATGCGTTTTTTGCCAAAACAGAAATCTTCCCCAACACTGATTTTTTGACATTGCAGTTTTTCGACAAGGATTTTTTTGACAAAATCTTCTGGTGATAAAGCAGATAATTCTCTATCAAAGGGTAATAATACAAGTTGTTCTACACCTAGCGATCGCAGTTGTTCGACTTTTTCATCTAGGGGAGTTAACAAAGCACGGGGTTGACCAGTAAAAAACTCCTGGGGATGAGGATCAAAGGTAACAACCGTTGAATATGTATGGTTTGGGGATGATGGTACGGTTAATAATTGAGAGGGATGATCTGGTGAGTATTTTGGTAATTTATCCCCATTTCCCCGCCCATTTTCACTTACTGCTGAATGCAAAATTGGTTGAATTACTCTTTGATGACCAAGATGAACACCATCAAATTTACCAAGAGCAACAGCAGTTGGTGTTAGTAGCTGTTCAGTAGAAGCAGCAACCCACATAGAACACCCCCAAAAAAAACAACCAGCCTCAGACAAATTTAGCACTTGGATTCAGGGATTTTAGGTTTATTTTCGTTATCAGCGTTTGCCAACCTCTGCCTTTTAGACGTATTTGAGGCTTGGAGCAGGTGTAGGGTAAGGGGTGCAGGGTGCAAAATTAGCAGACCCATTACCTTGTTTACCAATTACAAATTAGTAATTATCCTAAAAAATTACCTTTTTTAACATTTTTGAATAAGTATCGTCTTGGGGAAGTTATATCTTGTCCAATGATGACGGTCATCATTTAAGAACTGTTCTCTCTCACACTTGTCAAGAGTCACCTATCACCTAAACGATTATTTTATAACTTACGTAAAGGTAATGATTTAGAGACAGCATCTAATACAGGAACATCCAGTATTAATCCCTCTCTGGCCATAATTGCACCAGGAAAGTTCTCCGCTGCTTGTTTACCCACATTATCTAAAAAATCATCATTGTGGGCAGGATCATGGTGATAAATGACCAATGTTTTCACGTTGGCTGCTTGGGCTATTTTCACCGCTTCTTGCCAAGTAGAATGTCCCCAACCGATTTTTGGTGATTTAGCCCAAGAGTATTCTTCATCAGTGTAGGTGGAATCATAAATCAAAATATCGGCATTGCGTGATAGCCAGAGGACATTTTCATCTAATCTATCAGGAAAATGTTCTGTATCTGTGATGTAAACGGCTGCTCCACCACACCAGTTAACTCGATATCCTACGGCTTCACCTGGATGGTTTAAATGTGTCGTTTCTATGGTAATGTCCTCAATGTGAATTGGTTCACCTGCTTTAACAGTATAAAAATTCAAGTTGGCCTGCATAATCTGCAAGGGTACAGGGAAGTTGGGATGAAGCATTTGGTCATTGAGACGTTGCTCAATGGTTGAGCCATCGGGGGCGATCGCACCGTAGATATTAAATTTATTTCCTTTGATAAAAGCCGGAGTAAAGAATGGAAACCCCTGTAGATGATCCCAATGGGAGTGAGTAAAGAAGATATGACCCTCTACAGGCATTTGGGACAGTAAAGATTGTCCCAAAACGTGAACTCCTGTACCACAATCAAAAATCAAACGTTTACCCCCCACTTGCATGGCAACACAAGGGGTATTACCTCCATAACGGACGGTGTGTGGACCAGGACAGGGGATACTACCCCTAACGCCCCAAAACTGCACTGTAAATTGATTCTCTATCCTAGACATGGTTGTTGGTTGCTGGACTGAGCGGGCGATAAATCAAAAAAATGCTGCTGATTTTTCTAGTTTAAAGTGTAAATTTTACGGTAATGGTTTTAATTTAGACTTGAGTCTTTGGAAATACAGAAAAATTTAAGTAAAGTTAAATTTCCATGTAGACAATTTATGCAGTCCATTGGCATAAGTAAGATTGTATTGCAAAGGAGTAATACTAATGAAATTTTTACGGATAACTTCTACATCTATGGGAATGTGTGGGGGTAAATTTAACCCTGGTGGTGGTTCGACATCTTCTAAAACTTCTCCAGTTAACCAGTAATAAGTTTTGCCACGGGGGTCAACGCGCTTATCGAAAACGTCAACATAGCGACGCACTCCTTGACGAGTGAGAGTGACACCAGCTATTTCTTCCCAAGAGATTGGGGGAATGTTGACGTTAAGTAACATTAAATCTGGTAAGGGTTCTACTGCCAGATGGTCTACTAGCAGTTTGGCAAATTTGGCAGCTGGCTGAAAGTCTTTGTGTGTATGACTGGTGAGACTCAAAGCAATACTAGGAACGCCCTCAATCATACCTTCCATTGCTGCCGAAACAGTTCCAGAGTAAAGAATTTCTGTTCCTAAATTCGCACCTTGGTTAATTCCTGATAATACCAAATCTGGGGGGGAATCGAGTAACGCCCACAATGCCAATTTTACACAATCGGAAGGTGTACCGTCACAAGCCCAAGCATTAACAGCAGGATGAAACAGGGCTTCAACCATTTCAGCGCGAATTGGTTGATGTAAGGTTAATCCGTGTCCAGTTGCCGATCGCTCTCGATCTGGACAAACTACACTCACTTGATGGCCAGCTTCGGCTAGGGTGTTGGCTAAGGTGCGAATACCTAAAGCGGAAATTCCATCGTCGTTGCTGATTAGTAATTTCATCTGTTATTGGGGAAAAGGTGATTGGTAATTAATAATTAGTTCATGGTCTGTTGTCAGTGTTTTTGGTAACAACTGCAAAAAAAACTTTTCTCATGCTCTCTAGCTTCTAAACTGTAAACAGAGGAAAGTTTCACCTTGTGGCATTGACTGGTTTATGGCACATTGCTAAGGTTAATTGTCCTTTGTCAGTTGTTGGTTGTTTGTATTTTGCCACTGACTACTGACTACTGACCACTGACAGAAAAATTTTAGATTTTGGATGTTAGATTGTGGATTGGGAATTTTCGGGATAAACTCGGCCTTTTCAGGGCAGAATTAATCCAAAATACTCTCTGCGCTGCCTACGCTTCGCTAACGCCAATCTAAAATCCTCAAGCTCCACATTTTAGGGTGGAGTAAATCCAAAATCCAAAATCGTAAATCTAAAATTGATTGACCCCTGACTAATAATTAATCACGAATGACTAGCAATTTAGAGGAACAACTTTTAGTATTACGGCAGGAAGGAGAAACAGCGATCGCTGCTGCTGATACCCTAGAACGCCTGGAAGAACTGCGAGTTAACTATTTGGGCAAAAAAGGTCAACTGGGGGCGCTGTTACGCAGCATGGGACAAATGAGTGCGGAGGAACGTCCTAAAATTGGGGCGATCGCCAATACAGTTAAGGAAGCTTTACAAAACAGTCTTGACCAGCAACGCACCGCTTTAGAAACTGCCCAAATTCAAGCACAGCTAGAGTCTGAAACTTTAGATGTGACTATGCCCGGTATTTACCGTCCCCAAGGTCGCATTCATCCCCTCAATGGTATCATTGACCAAGCTCTAGATATCTTTGTCGGTATGGGTTACACTGTCGCCCAGGGGTCAGAGATGGAAACAGATTACTACAATTTTGAAGCCCTCAACACCCCTCCTGACCACCCAGCCCGTGATATGCAGGATACTTTCTATTTGCCAGATGGAAATTTACTGCGGACTCACACCTCATCGGTGCAAATTCGCTACATGGAAAAAGAAGAACCACCATTTAAAATTGTTGCCCCTGGTCGAGTTTACCGCAGAGACGATGTAGACGCTACCCACTCGGCTGTTTTCCATCAAATTGAACTTTTAGCAGTTGATGAAGGTTTAACTTTTACAGATTTGAAAGGCACGGTAAAGATATTTTTACAAGCGATGTTTGGTGATTTACCCATTCGTTTCCGCGCTAGTTATTTTCCTTTTACCGAACCTTCTGCGGAAGTTGATTTACAGTGGAATGGGCGCTGGTTAGAAGTAATGGGTTGCGGTATGGTTGACCCCAATGTATTAAAATCTGTGGGTTATGATCCAGAGATTTATAGTGGTTTTGCTGCTGGTTTTGGTGTAGAACGTTTTGCGATGGTTTTACATCAAATTGATGATATTCGCCGTTTGTATAATAGCGATTTGCGCTTTTTAAGGCAGTTTTAACTAATTATCAGTGGTCAATAGTCAGTAGGATAACCACTGAAAAACTGACTAATGACTACTGAATAATTTTTACAATGAACACAAATTTCACAATTATCAATTATTCAAAGAGGATTTATTGATATTGAGTAAACCTTTGACTATTTATATGGATTCCTGTTGTTTCTGCTGTCTTTTAGACGATCCCGTACAGTATCGAGTTCGGTTAGAAACTGAAGCAGTAGTCTCAATTCTAGAATATTGCGATCGCGGCGATTTAGTCTTAGTCAACAGTGATGCTCTAGAGTTTGAGCTTCAAAAAATTCCTGATTCTGGTAATCGTGATCAGATTTTAGCTTTTTTAGGTGCAGCAAATATCTTTGTTGAGTCAAATGAAGATATAGAATCTAGAGCAGAGATTTTATGTGGACTAGGTTTTACTTTATATGATTCATTAGACATCTCCACAATAGAATGTATTAATTTGTCATAAGTTGTAGGGGCGAAGCTTATGGGCGATAATTTAACGGAAAAATCAGACATCTAGATATCCCATAAGCTTCGCCCTGCCCCCATAAATAGGTTCCATAATTTCTTTTCTGGAGATGTCTATTGCATTTAGCGTTTGCAGAAGCAGCGGCAGTAACAGTCTTTCTGACGACAGATGATCGACTGTTAAGAAAAGCAAGGAATTATATTAATGATGTTAAAATAAATGTGGCTAATCCCGTCAATTGGTTAATGGAAAATCAAAAGTTAATTCAGGAGTTTTAAAAATGAAAGCCAGTGAAATTTCTAGAAGAGGCTACCAAGCACTAATCCAAGAATTAGGTTATGGTGGTGCTGCTAGATTTTTACTAAGATTTGAATCCGGTTTTGGAGATTATACAAAAGATCGTCATCAATGGCTAGATCAATGAACAATGGATGACTTTCGTAATTATATTCAACAAAAACGCCAACAAAAATAAAGGTAAGTATTCAGCTATCAGCGGACAGCAGTCAGCTTTTTAAAGGTTACGCCAAAAATCACGCTAGTGATAATCTACGGTTTTATTAAATATTCTGACTCCTGACTCCTGACTCCTGAATTATTACAAATAAAGTAATCATTTTTTACAATTATCACAATGTCCACAACGCAAATTTTCCGCTTCTTTCCCAAACCCAAAAGCAGTTAACAAAAACTGCCAACGACATTTTTTACTATACAAATATTCACTCATCTGTTTAGCAGCTTGTAATTGCATTTGTGGCTGTTTTCCCGACTTTGCAGAAATTTTATAATGAAAAGGATCAAGCCATTGTAATTGTCCACTACTATGAAGTAAAGAAAGCGCCGTTGCACCATCAGGAAATTGTTTAATTACAGATGTTACTTCTCCTTGTTTTGGTAACTGTTTCGCTAACTGTTGTGCTTTTTGTTGTTGTTTCAATATTTGTTGTTCAAAAAACTGCTGTCTTTGCTTATCTTCAGCATCCAAAAAACCCGTTGGTTCACTAATTAAAGTTAACGCTTCCGCTGGTTTTCCATCTCTTCCCGCACGTCCAATTTCCTGCACATATTCCGATAATAAAAGTGGTGCTTGAAAGTGAATCACCCAACGGACATCTGGCTTATTTATCCCCATTCCAAAAGCGCAGGTACAAACCACAAACGGCATTTTTCCATTTAACCAACTTGCTTCTACTGCGCGTCTTTCTGTTGCACCTAAACCCGCATGATAACTAGCAGTATTATACCCTAATTCTATTAACCATGCTGCTAATTCTTCACTATCTTTACGAGTTCTCACATAAATCAAACCTGCTTGACTTTGGTGATTTTTAATGAACTTTAATAATTGTTGTTTTCTACCTTTCGGAGTCCAAGCGATTTTAACACTAAGATGTAAATTATTCCGGTAAGGATTGAGTTTATAACTATCAGGTTTTTGTAACTGTAAAACATCAGCAATTATCTTTTGTGCAGCAGGATCAGCCGTTGCTGTAAAAGCAGCTATACTAATTTTTGTACCTGGTGGTTTTGTTTTTAATAAAGCTGGACGTACAGCACCCAAACGTCGATAAGCTGGACGAAATGTATCACCCCACTGCACTAAACAATGGGCTTCATCTAATATCAAACCATTAATTTGTAATTGGGGATGAGATAATCTTTCCCACACAGGAGGACTGAATAAAGTTTCTGGTGATAAATATAATAATCTTAATTGTTGTTTTTCTAAAGCTTGCAAAGTTGCCCGACGTTGATAAGTAGGTAGTTCACTATGTAAAAGTGCAGCTTTTTGATTTCGTTGTTTTAGTTCTTCTACTTGGTTTTCCATCAATGCAACCAAGGGAGAAACTACTAAAGTTAACCCGGTTTTTAATAGTGCAGGAAGTTGAAAACAAATTGATTTTCCCCCTCCTGTGGGCATAATAATTAAAGCGTCTTTTTGGGATAATAAACTTTTGACAATTTCTCCCTGTGGAGGACGAAAATCATCATAACCCCAGATTTGTTTTAATGCAGTGCGGAGTTCTGTTAATGATGTGGTCGGGTGATTCATATTCTTCCTTTAGGACGATGAATAGCCTTACCCTCATGATCAAAACAATCTCCAGAAGTTCCAGGAAAAGCATTAATTAAACGATTTAACATATCAGGATCATCTTTAAAAACAGTCATTATCAACACCCATCACATTTTTTGTGATATGTTCCATATACTTGTTTTCATATTCTGCTACTGGTATTAAATCAGGATTATTTAAATCAATTAATTCTCCATCTCTTTCTTTTAAAGATTGAATAATTAATGGTGAATGGGTAGTTGCAAAAAATTGAATTTTGGGAAATGTTCTTTTTAAATCTTCTACTACTCGACGTTGCCATTTAGGATGTAGGTGTAAATCAATTTCATCAATTAAAACAATACCGGGTGTAAGTTTTGCAGCTTCACCTTCAAATTGCGGATTTAATGTAATACAACGATAGGCAATATCTGCAACTATTCCTATCATATTTCTTACCCCATCACTTAACATTTTAAAGGGCAAAGTTATCCCATCTTGTGAAGTAGCAACCAGTTCTTTTTGCAGTATGTCATACTTAACGTCTCCCCAATCTTCCATACAATTTTTAATAGCTTCTTTAACTGCTAACAAACTCCCCAAAGTTTTCCCTTGTTGTAAAGATGCTAATTCATAAGTTTTAAACCACTGGATTAATTTCTTTAATTCGTAGGAATTACTTAAACAATTATCATATCCTTCAAACCGAGAGCGAGGAGCGAGTGTTTTAATATTTCTTTGTTTACGTTGAACCCAAAGGCGGCTTGTAGCGTAGTATGAAATTACGGGCAAAATAATCTTTTCTCTATCTTGTTCCTGAATACGAATTTTCTGCTGTAATTCCTTAGCATAAGTTGAAATTAATTTTGCACCTTCACGAGTTGTACTACCACCATCGTTTTTTATTTCTCTTGTCCATGACATCTCTGTAACATCTTCAAAACTACCATGACAAGATATGACAACTGGTAAAATCGGTTCTAGTGTTGGTGTTTCCCCTTCTGTCCTGATAATACGACGAATTTCATCTCTCAGAATATTGCGTGAGTCAATTGTATCAATTCCCAAGAAAAAACTTCCTGCTGCAATCGCTAGTGCATCAAGAATGGCAGTCTTTCCCTTAGCATTGTCACCAATAAAAACGTTAAATTGATCGGAAAACTCAAAAACTTTATGCTCAAAGCATCGGAAATTTTGAATTTCAAGTTGTCGGATTTTCATGTTAGTCTTCTCAAATCCAGTGCGGGAAATTAATAAAATTCACAAAAGCAATAAATATAACCTGGTGATGTTTATTTTAAACCCGCAAAATTTATCTAAAATTTGATATTTTTCAACTTTAAATTTTCAAAAGTGGGTTAAACTTACACATCGGCAAATTTAACCCACTCTACCACTAAGCTGTCACTTCTTCCTTCACGGTTTGCTGTAATGCAGCATACAATCTATTCAGGGCATTCACATAAGCCTGAGCCGATGCCACAATAATGTCTGTATTGGCTGCATGACCGGAAAATACACGGGATTCATAACGTAAACGAATCGTCACCTCTCCCAGAGCATCAATTCCCCCTGTAACTGATTGCACAGAAAATTCAATCAAATCATTAGGTACATTCACTACCCGATTGATGGCTTTATAAACTGCATCCACTGGACCAGTACCTATAGCTGCATCGGTTAATTCTTGTCCGTCTGGTGTCCGCAGGGTAACAGTTGCGGTGGGTTTGGCGTTGCTACCACAGGAAACTTGCACCAATTCGATTTTAAATAAGTCCGGTGCTTGTTTAATTTCGTCGTTAACGATCGCCTCTAAATCCCAATCAGAAATTTCTTTCTTTTTGTCCGCTACTTCTTTAAACCGAATAAAGGCTTTATTTAAGTCATTCTCTGACAACTCAAAGCCCAATTCTTTTAAACGAGTACGAAACGCATTTCTACCTGAATGTTTACCCAATACTATTTGATTATCTGTCAACCCAATCAATTGGGCATCCATAATCTCATAAGTGAGTTTATTTTTCAACACTCCATCTTGATGAATCCCAGACTCGTGTGCGAAAGCATTAGCACCCACAATAGCTTTATTCGGTTGTACCAGCATTCCTGTCAAGCTGGAAACCAAGCGGGAGGTTTTATAAATTTGCTTGGTGTCAATATTAGTTAATGATTCTTCAGAATCAGCAGGTCTACCAAAGAAGGAGTTAAAATATTGCCGTCTGACGTGCAAGGCCATGACTAATTCTTCTAAAGCAGCGTTCCCGGCTCTTTCCCCAATACCATTGATGGTACATTCTAGCTGTCTTGCGCCGTTTTTCACAGCTTCCAGGAAGTTGGCCACAGCTAAACCCAAATCATTATGGCCGTGGACGGAAATAACCGCCTGATCAATGTTTGGGACGTTTTCTTTGATACCTTTAATCAAAGCGCCAAATTCGCTGGGGGTGGTGTAACCTACGGTGTCGGGAATGTTAACAGTTGTTGCACCAGCAGCGATCGCCCTTTCCAAAACTTGATACAAAAATTCTGGATCGGATCTACCAGCATCTTCGGGAGAAAATTCTACATCATCGGTGAAGCTTTTCGCATAAGCTACCATTTCCTCAGCGATGGCAATTACTTCTGGTCTGGTTTTCTTTAACTTATATTGCAGGTGAATATCAGAAGTAGCAATAAATGTATGAATCCTCCCCTTAGCTGCTGGTTTGATCGCTTCCGCTGCGGCTTTGATATCATCGTGTCTAGCTCTAGCTAAACTACATATCACTGGACCATCTTCCAAGCCCACAGTCTGGGCGATTTTGCTCACTGCTTCAAAATCACCCGGACTCGCAAAGGCAAAACCAGCTTCAATTACATCTACACCTAAACGGGCTAATTGTTTGGCAATAATTAGCTTTTCGTCTATGTTTAAGGTCGCTCCTGGACACTGTTCTCCATCTCGCAGTGTCGTATCAAAGATGATAATTCTGTCTGCTTGACTGCTCATTGGTTTTGGGTTTTGGTTGGTTGAGTTGTGACTGTGGGCTTAAAATACCTTGAACTTTATTAAAAAGAATAAAGGAGTCAGAATAGAGAATTTAGAATAAATTATATACGACTAGCTTATTTATAAGTGGGTTGAAGATACCTAGCAAATCTATGATTTGGTAGTTCTAACTTTTGGTGATGCTTCGCCTCAATAATTTCTTCTCACTCCTGGTTATAGACTCCTTCTTCAGTTTTTAACTTTTGCTTTGTAAATAATTATTAATTTTACTAAGCTTCGGTCTTTTCTATTTGGTCTCTAATATCGTTCAAGTCTATATATCTATCCGTAGCATTACGCAATTCTCTAGCTATCATTCCTTCTGTCGATACCACTGTAATATGCGTATTTTTGGAACGTAGTAACTCGATCGCTCTTTCAAAATCTCCATCTCCACTGAATAAAACTACTCGGTCGTACTGGTCAACGGTATTGAACATATCAACAACAATTTCAATATCTAAATTAGCTTTTTGTGAATAACGGCCAGAGACATCATCATAATATTCTTTGAGAATTTTAGTCCGTACCGTATATCCCAAACTAATGAGTGCATCTCGAAAGCCACGTTGGTCTTGTGGGTCTTTTAAGCCGGTGTACCAAAAAGCATTGATTAATGTTGTCTCAGGTTGTTCGTTCTTAAAATATTCTAACACTCGTCGCGGGTCAAAAAACCAGCCATTTTTTTGTTGAGCATAGAACATATTGTTTCCGTCTACGAAAATAGACAGACGATTCATTGGCAAAACCATAGAAATTTACACCTAAATAATAGATAAGAATGTAAGATTGAACAATAGATTATAGCAATTCTTAATTGACAAGCTCGCTAATATCTATAATGGTAGTTATCATGTATAGCTTTTATCTTACCTCTGGCAAAGCATAAAATTGCCTGAAACATTGCTCGCACATTAAATTTGAGTCCTGGGAACTGAACCTGTTTCACCTCCGATTCTTGCAAATACAGCCTGTAATCAAAATCTACCAATAAAAATGACCCAGTAATGGCATTTTGATCTGTATATCAGTCAAGTTTACTCCTAAAGAGGTATGGTATGGGGCTTTAGTTAGGATTTAGACAGATGTCCATTTATAGATTTTTTCATCAACATCAGGGTTTTTTACTGGTAAGTATAAATGATGACTTACGCAAAACAGAACCAAAGCAGGGGTAATTCATGAATTACCCCTAGGCAAGAATCAGGTTTTTAGTCCAATCTTGCTTAAATCCTATAAATATTACTTTTGATGGGAAAAATCTCCTTGAATATTATCTGTCATTGTATAAACTATGTCAAGAAAATTTAGAATTTTTACTGACAGGCAGATAAAATTTTTCTCTAATGCTTCCCTTTTGATTTAGTGAAATTTATGGATAGGATATAATCTCAGCTTAACCGATTGCAAAGGTGCAACAGTTTTAGTTCATAGTCCAGTGCAACAATCATTGATGGGAATTTAGTCAAACACCAGGCTAGACTGTATTTGTATAATGCATGCGTAGTGGCAAATTCACCAATGCTAGTTTTGTATTAATTTAAGCATATTAGTAAAACGTAGTGTATGTATTTTCAGTTGTTAAGAGCCTGGAGAGAAAATTTTTGCATTTATAATCATTTTCCCCTTCTTCACTCTCATAAGTAACCTGTCAACTGTCACCTATTCCTTATTTCAGTAGCTTTTGCCAAATAATTTGCTGTTATTTTGCCAAGGGATACAAAAAATGTCCCAATTTTTGCCAAGATAATAAATAATATTATTTTGCAAAAGTTCACTTGGCAAAAACCAGCATGAGTGAAAAAACCATAGAAAATTACGGGAAAAGTTTTCTCGTTCTCATTTTGCCGATATCGTTTTTGATTGTTTTGGTCGTCAATACTTGGAGGTTTTTGCTGATAGGCTTGTTGCTGCTGATGGTTTTCAACCTTTGGCATCAATACAGATGGGAAAAGTGGGGTGAGCAAGTTAACCCTCTTTTTTATCAGTTGATTCGGGAAAACCAGGGAAAGATCACACCTGTTGATTTAGCTCTCAAAGGTAATTTTTCTGGGAATCAGGCAAAACGCTACTTGGAGGGTAAAGCAAAGGAATTTGGCGCTAGTGTAGTGGACTCAGAAAGTGAGAGTCCTTCCTACTACTTTATAACTGCCAGTATTTTGGGTGACATATTTGATAGTAGTGAATCAGTGGAAAAACTTCCTCCTCGGTCTGTGACGAAAGAGGCGCGATCGCTCTTAGCTCCACCTCCTCCCATTCCACAGGAAGAAGAACAGCAAAAGCAACAGCAGGAAGAATTACAACCAGAATTATTACCTGAAGCCACAGATGTAGCAACTCATCAGGAGGTACAAAAACCTCTGGAAGAACAGTTAGTTTTTGGTTCTTTGATTCAATCTGAACTAGCCAAGCGGTTGGGTGTTTATTCCAGTACAGTTTATAAACGAAGGAATGACCCAGATTTTCCTGAATGGAGTCGCAGCCGTGATCCAGATGGTATTGCTTGGTCTTATTCTCGTAAGTCTAGGGAGTTTTTCCCTTTGGAAAATTAGGGACTGGGGACTGGGGACTGGGGACTGGTGACTGGTGACTGGTGACTGGTGACTGGTGACTGGTGATTGGTGAGTGGGGACTGGTGACTGGGGACTGGTGATTGGGGACTGGTGACTGGTGATTAGGAGGATGAATAACCCAATTACCCATTACCCATTACCTATTACCTATCACCTATTCCCTATTCCCTATTCCCTATTCCCTATTCCCTATTCCCTATTCCCTATTCCCTATTCCCTATTCCCTATTCCCACTGCTTCACTGATGGAATTTAAGCCGTTTTCTTCTAGTTTGGTTAACAAACCGGCAAGAGTGCGGCGCACCATCATTGGTCCTTCATAAATCAAACCTGTATAAACTTGGATGAGACTAGCACCTGCTGTAATTTTTTCCCAAGCATCCTCAGCTGTGAAAATGCCACCAACGCCAATGATGGGTATCTGTCCTTGGGTTTTTTGATAAATAAACCGTATGACTTCCGTAGAACGTTGGCGTAATGGCGCTCCGCTAATGCCTCCGGCTTCTTCTTGAGGTGTTTTACCGGTTTTTTCAATGATTTGGGTTTTTAGTCCCTCACGGCTGATGGTGGTGTTGGTGGCAATTATTCCCGCTAGTTTATAGGTTTTGGCGAGATCAATAATGTCAGCGATCGCTTCCCATTCTAAATCCGGTGCTATCTTGACAAATAAGGGTTTTTGTGCCATGTTTTCTGTTTGCAGAACCTCCAAAATTTGACTGAGCATTGCTGCATCTTGGAGCGATCGCAATCCTGGTGTATTAGGAGAAGAAACATTAACCACAAAATAATCACCTAGATTTTTCAGCAAGCGAAAGCTTTCTAAATAATCTGCTGCTGCCGTTTCCAATGGTGTAATTTTAGACTTACCCAAATTTATGCCTATGGGTATTAACCGAGATTGTTGCGGATCAAGCATTTTTAATCTCATTGCCATTGCAGCAGCACCAGCATTATTAAAACCCATCCGGTTGAGGGCTGCTTGATCTAAAGTTAAGCGAAACAAACGGGGAGGAGGATTACCTGGTTGTGCATGATAAGTAACAGTACCCAATTCAGCACAACCAAAACCAAAACTAGACCAAAAATTAGCACCTACTCCATCTTTATCAAATCCCGCAGCCAAACCTAATGGGTTAGGAAAATTTAACCCGAATAGATTTTGTTCTAGCCGTGTATCATAGAGGCACAAAGACTTTTGTAGCAGAGAGTTCAACCATCTAGCACACTGATGATAGCTGGCTTCTGACAGCAAATTCAAACTACTAATTGCCTGTTGGTGTAACCACTCTGGATCTGCTTTTACCAGAGTAAATAAAAAAGGACGAATTACTGCTTTATAAATATCCAATCTGAGTTAATATTTACCAATTATTACAACAACTATGATCAGATGCCAAATCCAGGATTAATCTGAATTTTTTTCAGGCATCTTCAATAATATTAACCCAAGTTGCTAGTTAGGAATAGGAGTTAGGAGTCAGGAGAAAGAATGAATTATGATGGTGTTCCCTGCTTTTTTGCTATCTACTTATCCTTGTTACTTCGATTTGAGAGCCTTTCTTGCATCATTAGCAACTTACGTTAGTATATGGTGACAGGTGACATTAGAGACAGGAACTGGGGACCATTGACTGGGTAATCAATTTTATTTTTCCCAATCAACTATGAATTATTACCAGTCTAAAATCTAAAATCTAAAATCAACATGGGACGTACTCGTTCTAAATCTGACCTGCCTGAAAAAATTTGTCCAGTATGTCAACGTCCCTTCACTTGGCGAAAAAAATGGCAAGATTGTTGGGATGAAGTTAAATATTGCTCAGAACGTTGTCGTCGTCGCCGTTCTCAGGCTAAAGACGATAAATAATTGACAATTGACAATTGATAATTGATAACTGATAACTGTTAAAACTACACAGAAACAAATAAATGACTTTACAAGTACAACCTAAATTAATTATTCATGGTGGGGCTGGTAGTTCTCTCCAAGGAAAGGGAGGATTGGCATCTGTCAGGCGATCGCTGCATACTGTAATACAGGAAGTATACTCACTATTGATCACAGGCGCAACTGCTTCTGATGCTGTAGTCCAGGGTTGTCAAATGTTGGAAGATGACCCCCGCTTTAATGCAGGTACTGGTTCTGTATTACAATCTGATGGTCAAATCCGCATGAGTGCTTCTCTGATGGATGGTACATCAGGGCGGTTTAGTGGTGTAATTAATGTTGCACGGGTAAAAAACCCGATTGAAATGGCTCTATTTCTGCAAAATTCCCCAGATCGGGTATTGTCTGATTACGGTTCCTCTGAGTTAGCACGAGAGTTACAAATTCCCACCTATAATGCTTTAACTGATTTGCGTCTTAACGAGTGGATGCAAGAACGGGAAGATAACTTTAAAAGGACAATGGCTGGAGTTGTCGCTGAACCGGAAATGGCAGAAATGTCTAATGCAGGACGGGGTACAATTGGTGTAGTCGCCTTAGATGGCTATGGTCAATTAGCCGCTGGTACTTCCACAGGTGGTAAAGGCTTTGAGCGCATTGGTCGAGTCAGTGATTCTGCTATGCCAGCAGGTAATTATGCTACTCAATATGCAGGAGTAAGTTGTACTGGTATTGGGGAAGATATCATTGATGAGTGTTTAGCCGCTAAAATTGTCATCCGGGTTAGTGATGGAATGTCTTTAAAAGAGGCGATGTTGCGCTCATTTACCGAAGCTAGTAAAAATGAACGGGATTTGGGTGCGATCGCTCTTGATGCTACTGGGGCAATATCCTATGGTAAAACCAGTGAAGTTTTACTGGCTGCCTATCATAACGGTGATACCATTGGCGATACATTAGAATGGAATGATGGCGAATTGATTGGTTATTGCTAAGTATTAAAGTAGCCATTCATTCATGAAACGCCCAATACAAGAGGGTTTTACTTCTGACTCCTGACTCCTTTACGGGCGAAGCATTCAGGTGATCAATTCTCGATTTTTCCCCAATATTTTTGTCCGAATGCTTCGCCCCTACTGACTCCTGCTATAGTGGTGGATTTAAATCCACTACTAACTTAGCTCCTGCCTTATGCTACAGATAATCAACAGGATCTTTTAAACCCAACTGTGCAAAAGCAGCTAACCGCAACCGACAAGAATCACAAACCCCACAAGCTTGATCACCACCAGCATAACAAGACCAAGTTAACTCCCAAGGTACATCTAACTGATTACCAAGTTGGATAATTTCCGTTTTTTTCAAATTAATTAGCGGTGCAATAATATCAATAGGTTGTCCTTCCCGACCTTGTTTAGTTCCCAAACGGAACACTTCTTGCATCGCTTGGATATAATCAGGACGACAATCAGGATAACCAGAGTAATCTAAAGCATTAACACCAATGTATACACGTTGTGCACAGATAGTCTCAGCATAACCCAAAGCAAAACTTAAAAAAATAGTATTCCGGGCAGGAACATAAGTGACAGGAATACTTTGTGACATTTCATCCAGGGAACGTGCTTGAGGGAGAGCGATCGCCTCATCCGTCAAAGCAGAACCACCCCATAAGCGTAAATCAAAATTAACTATCTGATGTTGAACAACCCCTACAGACTGCGCTACAAACATAGCTGATTGTAACTCTCGGCGGTGTCGCTGCTGGTAATCAAAAGAAATGGCGTAACATTCACAACCATCAGCCCTAGCTTGATAGAGAACCGTAGAAGAATCCAATCCGCCAGACAATAGAATTACAGCTTTCATCATGCAAAAAAATCTCAAAAAATCCCTAACATCAATCTCACCCAAAAGGTGAGACAATCAACAAAATGCAACAAACAAAAAATTAAATTCAAAATGCAAATCAAAATGCAAATCAAAATGCAAAAAACAATTTACAGTATCGTTGGCAAAATTTTTACAGACAACCTTGCAGCCAATTACAGTCACTGATAATTTTACGGAAATTAGAATGTCATAAATTTATCCAGCAGCCAAGGAAGTATTTATCTGAGTTATTAATTACCTAACTGCCATCCGAAAGCTACCACGTAAGTATTTTTGAGATGGTCAGTCAATAAAAAAACACATATTTTTTTGTGTCAATTATAAACCATAGGAAAATTAATAACTAACGATCCAAAAGTTAGCAAGATAGTGGGAACTGAACATAAACTTTGAAATTCTTCATAAATAGAACCACTATGTTACCATCTGGATGGTTTTAGACGGATCACACTTGGCAGTTCAGTATAAATGCCAACGACCGTAGCGTTTTTAAATTTGGTGGTTGAGGAGAAAATAATAGTGCAAAATAGCATATCAGTGGCAGAACCAAATCTATATTCACAGCGCAACCAGCCACGTGCAATCCGCATAGGCGTGATTGGGGTGGGTAACATGGGACAACATCACACCCGCGTACTCAGTTCAATGAAAGATGTTGAACTGATAGGCGTTTCTGATATCAACGTTGAACGAGGCTTAGAAACTGCCAGCAAATACAAAGTCCGTTTTTTTGAAGATTACTGTGATCTGCTACCCCATGTAGATGCAGTGTGTATTGCTGTACCCACTCGCTTACATTATGCCGTAGGCATCAACTGTTTGTTAGCAGGAATTCATGTTTTGATTGAAAAGCCAATTGCTGCCAGTATTTCCGAAGCAGAATCACTCGTCAACGCAGCCGCTGAGTCTCAATGTATTTTGCAGGTAGGACACATTGAGCGTTTTAATCCAGCCTTTAGAGAACTGAGTCAAGTCCTGAAAACAGAGGAAGTCTTGGCCTTAGAAGCGCATCGGATGAGTCCTTATTCAGCCAGGGCGAATGATGTTTCAGTCGTGCTGGATTTAATGATCCATGACATTGACCTACTTTTAGAATTAGCTGGTTCACCCGTAGTCAAATTAACAGCGAATGGCACTCGTTCCCTAGACTCTGGTTATTTAGATTATGTGACTGCCACATTAGGCTTTGCCAATGGCATTGTCGCCACTCTCACCGCCAGTAAAGTCACTCACCGTAAAATTCGCCGCATCGTCGCCCATTGCAAAAATTCATTTACTGAAGCCGATTTCCTCAAAAATGAAATTTTGATTCATCGCCAAAATACTAATCCGCATAACGACCATCGGCAGGTTCTGTATAGGCAAGATGGTTTGATAGAAAAAGTCTATACTAGTAACGTTCAACCTTTAAGCGCAGAGTTAGAGCATTTTGTTAACTGTGTACATGGAGGTAATCAGCCTTCTGTGGGTGGTGAACAAGCCCTTAAAGCTCTGAGGTTAGCCAGTTTAATTGAGCAAATGGCTGTAGAAGAGCGGGATTGGAACCCATTAGAATGGGAATCCGGATCGATAGTACAATCATTAACGCCAACTGTTTAGAATAGGTGACTGGGGAATGGGGACAAAAATTTTAGATTTTAGATTTTAGATTTTAGATTGGACGTAACTGAATACAATCCAAAATCCAAAATCCAAAATCCAAAATTGTATCACCAATCACCAGTATGCTCGAATGGATAACCAAGACCATTAGCTCTTTGGGATATTTAGGAATCACCCTGCTGATGTTCCTAGAAAACCTTTTTCCCCCCATACCTTCTGAATTGATTATGCCATTGGCAGGATTTACGTCCTGTCCATATCAACCAGGAGGAGCAAAGCTGAATATAATAGGTGTGTTTTTATCAGGACTTTTGGGTTCTGTCGCGGGCGCACTGATCTGGTAATATCCTGGTAAGTTTTTGGGGGAACGACGCTTAAAACAATTAGCTAACAAGTACGGTAGATGGTTGACTATATCTAGCGAAGATATTGATAGGGCTAAAGGATGGTTTAACAGACATGGGGGAAAAGCAGTATTAATTGGTCGTATTGTACCAGGAATTCGTACTTTGATTTCTGTTCCCGCAGGTATGAGCAATATGCCCTTGTTGCCTTTCTTATTTTACACAACTTTGGGTAGTGCTGCCTGGGTGGCTTTGCTCACATATTCCAGATACTGGTTAGGAATCCAGTATGAACTTGTGCAGAAATACCTTGCCCCTGTATCTAAAATTGTCCTGGGAGGTCTATTGGTAGTATTCTTACTTTGGGTACTCAAGCGCCAAAGTCGAGAAACTCGCAGATGAATATAGTTCAGTTTTCAATATATGGCTGCTGTAGAGAGGTTTCGGCGGCTAGTAACGGAAATATCTCCACTTTCCACTGGCTATATGTGAAAATTTTGCCTGTACAATAAATCCAAAATAATGTTACATTTCCAATCGCCTACAATAAATTTTGCCGTATTTCTAGCTACACTTGACCCATCTGAAAATTTTTTTGATCTTGTATTTTTGTAAGATGGGCATGATAACTTTTTACAGTTACGTCACCACATAGGAGCTTTCATGACAGACCAACCACCCGTAGCTAATCCGATGAATGCTGCTGCTATACCCATGAATCGAGTAGCATCAGCCCCTATAAACAACAATGTTAATAAGCCA
Source organism: Sphaerospermopsis kisseleviana CS-549 (assembly GCF_028329225.1). Taxonomy (NCBI): domain Bacteria; kingdom Bacillati; phylum Cyanobacteriota; class Cyanophyceae; order Nostocales; family Aphanizomenonaceae; genus Sphaerospermopsis; species Sphaerospermopsis kisseleviana. The sequence goes on from NZ_JAQMTI010000026.1 coordinate 20,101, forward strand.
GCCTCAATTTCGGGTAAAAACATTCTCAGCGTTGATTTAGGTAGAACATCTACCAAAACTTGTGTCAGCCGCGAACCTGGCAATGTTGCCTTCATCCCTGCCAATGTCAAGCAAATGTCAATTGAACAAATACGTGGTGGGGTGTTTGAATCTAAGGCAACCGATCCTTTAATGGATTTGTGGATGGAATATCAAGGCAAGGGCTATGCTGTAGGGCAGTTAGCAGCAGACTTTGGTGCAGGTTTAGGAGTTGGACAATCTAAGGTAGAAGATGCACTGGTCAAAGTATTGGCAGCTGCTGGCTACTTTAAACTCAAAGACGAAATTTCCGTTGTCTTAGGTCTGCCTTTCCTGTCCTTGGAACAGTTTGAAAAGGAAAAAACCGCTTTAATCAGCCAAGTAACAGGTCCCCATGTCTTCAACTTCCGTGGGGAATCTTTGTCGTTAAATATAACTAAAGTTTGGGTGATGCCAGAAGGTTACGGCAGTCTGCTGTGGTCTGAAGCTCAACCTAATAAAACCCCCTCATCCCCTGATTTTACCAAAATATCAGTGGGAATTGTCGATATTGGACATCAAACCATTGATTGTATCATGGTGGATAATTTCCGCTTTGCTAGAGGTCTTTCTCAAAGTGAAGACTTTGGCATGAGCAAGTTTTATGAACTGGTAGCTAATGAAATAGAAGGGGCTGATAGTCAATCTCTAGCACTGATTTCTGCGGTTAATAAGCCCAAAGGTGAGCGTTTTTATCGTCCTAAAGGTGCAAGCAAACCCACTAACCTAGATGATTTTCTGCCGAACCTCACAGAGCAGTTTTCACGCGAAATTTGCAATCGTGTGCTGGCTTGGTTACCAGAACGTGTTACAGATGTAATTATCACTGGTGGTGGTGGTGAGTTCTTCTGGGAAGATGTACAACGTCTGCTCAAAGAAGCTAAGATTAATGCCCATCTGGCTGCACCCTCCCGCCAAGCTAACGCTTTAGGTCAATATCTTTACGGAGAGGCGCAATTGTCTGCTTCTGCTGTTCGCGCTGCTAGGTAATAAAACTGATGTTCCAATGGTCAAAAAAGGTAGTTAAATCCGTCACTTTCAATCCAGAAATTGGTGATGAGAGCTTGTTAGCACAGGTAGAAAGTTACTTGGAGGCGCAACCAGAAAAGACTTTCAGTGACCTCTGTAAAGAGGCTCTTTGGCAAGCTTTATGTGTACCGGACTCTGTACGACCTTCTCCGAATACAGCAGCACTACCGATGGAACAACAACTCGGTGAGTTGCAACGTCAGATAGCTGGACTTGAGGAACGTTTTTTTGCTAAGGAATCCAATCGTTTGCAGGTGATGGAAAGCCAGATATTACAACTTAGTCAACAAGTTGCACAATTGGCAATCATGGTCAATCAAGCAGCATCTTTTCAACCCGCAAATTCATCTATAGCAACGGTAGAAGTAGTTAATGAAACTGCTTCTACTCCCGATCCTACTCCCCAAGAGGTCGACCCTGTAATCAGTCGCCTGAGTTCTTTGGTTGATGATTTCTAAGGAAAAAGCCAGTTAGCAATTGATAATTGATAATTGATAATTGACAATTGTTTCACTCAAGGCTTTCGCCGTGAGCGTCAGCCGAACGGTTTAAAACCTCCCCTTTCAAAGGGAAAAAAAGAAAAAAATTCCGCTTTTTTGCTCCTCTCCCTTCAAGGGAGAGGTAGTTCTCAATTGTTCATTGTTAATTGTCCATTCATTATTGAATAAGCGTTTTTACAAGATAGATCGGGAAGTGTGAGAAGTTTACTAGTGACACCCAGAATTTTTTCGGATTTTCTGGGTGTAATCTTTTTTAGGAGGCAGGAGGCAGGAGAAAGATAAATAGGGTTTGCTGAAAAAGTTATCTGTGAAAGCTAGGTGACAGGTTACAGGTGCTACGCCACGGTGACAGTTTCAAGAGTTGGATAGGAACGATTTTTTCTTTAAGTAGGAATTAAGTGCAAGGTTTTTCAGTTGCCACCTCATAAAAGCTGGCACTTTTTGAAAGCACTTCGGCTTACTTCGGCTTACTTCGACTTACTTCGACTTACTTCGACTGCGCCCTTCGACGCTGCCCTTCGACACCGCTCAGGACAGGCTCAGTACAAGTCGCTCAGTACAAGTCAAAATAGCTAAAACCCTTTACCTGTAAAGTTTTCGGATTTATATGGCTAACGCCACGCTACGCTATCAGCAAACCCTAAATATTTCCTGTTTCCCCAGTCACCAGTCACCAGTCACCAGTCACCAGTCACCATTCCCCTGCTATAATTGCCGAATTTTCCACAGATAGCTAGATAGCCAATTTGTCAGGATATGAGCCATTATTGGTACTAACAAGTTGCCACTCAATAAGGCGCTATATGCCAAGATGATACCGATAATAGTTGCCCAAATTACATAAGGCCATTGTTCAGCACCACTGAGATGTAATACTCCAAAACAAAGACTGGAGACCATGACGGCTACATGATCAGCGCCCAAAGCGGGTAACATGACACCGCGAAATAATAATTCTTCACTTAAACCCGGTAACAGCCCCAGCCAGAGCAAGTCTGGTAAAGCTAACGGTTTAATTACCATTTCTAGGTAATAATCTGCGCTTTTGCGATAGGGAGGAGAGAAGCGATAAGCTAAACCACTAAAAACAGTGATGACTAAACCCAACCCCAAACCCAAAAATAAATCCTGGGGTTCCCAGTACAACTTAAATAGGGCAACGTTACCAAAGCGCAGCCACAATTTGGCGGCTATCCATAAAATAATCGCTGTTGCGCCCATAGCTACCAGGACTTGGGTGCGTGAGAGTTCAGGAATTTCTGGTTCTTGCTTTTGTTGTTCTACCACAGGCGTTTAAATAATGAGGACTGGACTGGGGACTGGGGACTGGGGACTGGGAGCAGGGGGAGAATAACTAATAACTAATGACTAATGACTAATGACTAATGACTAATGACTAATGACCAAGGATTAATACCTGCTTTGTGGGCGACTAAGACACCGACTGCTTCTACATAAGAGTTTACCTTTATAGATTTTATTCCTAACGCTGGGGCAGGAACTTGTATTAAAGTTTTATTTTCTGTAACAGTTATTATTTGGCATTGTTTCTGGCTTAAACTTAGTAAGGTACTACTCCCACAGGCGTTTGCTGGTACTATTACAGCATCTACTTGATCTGCCCAAATATCTGCTTGTAAAGAATTGATAAATTCTCTGTTGACGATAAACTGAGGGGCGCGACTTAAACCGACAAGGACGCATGGTAAAAAAGTATAACCTATTTCTTCGGCTGCGGAACGGGGAGATAAATCGGGATCTGGGGGTGCTGGTGCTAGGGCTGGTGCATGGGCGCAAGGTATTTTAAAGGTTCGCACTAATAAATGGCTAATTACTGCTTCTGCACCTGCTAGGGGGTCTACGCCTTTTCCATGACGGTAATTTTGCGTTGCTTGTTCATCTATATGATCGGGAAACCGGGCTACTACTGCGATCGCTTCTGCTTTCTCTTTTTTAATCAATTTTTCTGCTGCCCGCAATAAACTGTCTGGGTTGCCTATTGTTCCCCAACTTACACCAGATGAAGATATGCGTAATTCTACGTTTAATGGGGCATCTGTAATTACATGATTTGTAATGTTTAATCCTAGTGTGGCTCTGGCTGCGTCTGCTGTTTGCAGGTGTCGCAGCATTAATTCTGGTTCTAGTCCTTGGTCTAAAAGTAAACCTACTCGGTTACTATGCACGGGTCTTAAACCCCATTCTCCAGCGGCAAATTTATCTAAACCATATCCTTCTACATAGAAGGCGTTGGGAATATTCCAGTATAAACTTGCACCATTTAGGACGTTGGGATGAGTGATCAAGCGATCGCACACCTGTGATATAACTCTAGCTACTGGTAATGCGTCACCTGCATAACCACCTATGGACGCGCCTATGCCAGTAGGTATAATTAAAATTGCTGTATATGGGCGTTGCATGATGGTATTATGAATTATGTTTCCGCGCAATCTCTGTCAGGAGATCCCGCAGGGTAGGCACAAAGGAGCAAAGGCGCAAAGTTGCTAGTTGTAAATTTCTCAGTTTTTTCATGCTCATTCAGCAACGCCTTAATCTTAATTATTCAGGGTTTGCTGTGGTGACAACTGCTTCTACTGTGGCTTTTTCCTGTTCTTCATCAACGGAAGTAACCGCCCAGCGCAGGGGTTCACCTTGTTTTTTTAGTTCCGCTTCAATGGCTTTTTGTAATTCTGTGGGTGTTTCTTGCAGGTCTATTTCGGCAGTAATAAAATGAGTGGTCATGATGGTAAAATATAGGGTTTTGGTTATTTATAGAATACAGCTATTTTTGGGTAATTGGTGATTTGTGATTGGTAAACATTTATTACTTATCCTATCACTCATCACCCATTAATCGGTTGACTAACTTTTACCAAATTGCTTCTGATAAACTACTTCTTCTTTGTCTGTTTCGATTTTTAAATCAGAAAGAGGTTTAGCTACACAAAGTAAAGCATAACCTTGTTTTTGCAATTCTGGACTTACACCCATTCCCTCAGATTGATCTACCCTTCCTTGAGTTATCAAAGCAGCACAAGTTGTACAAACTCCAGCATGACAGGAAGCTGGTAAATCTAAACCTTTTGTTTCTGCAATAGCTAAGATAGTTTCATTTTCAGGAACTTGCAAATTATAAATTGTGCCTTGGTGGTTAATTTCGACGGCGTAAGTTTTGGTCATATTTAAAAGAGGAGTCTTTCAACTGATAAATTACCTATTTTATCTCATAAGATGCAAATTTCACAATGGTTACTTTTAACTACAAATTTTGCTAGTCATGAATCCTGATTCATGAATGTTTACTAAAGATGATCATTTCATTACCCACAACGGGACTACGTGCAATTAATTTATTTTCAGCATCAACAAGTTGTAAATGTGTAAAATCTAGTTCTTGAGAGCGTTTTAATATATCCGCTGCTAATTGTTGCTGTTGTGATGGTTCTAAGGTGTACCAATCATCACTAATTCTTATGGTTAAGTCGCTGGTGCGAAAATTAGCTTGGATTGATTTTATCAGATTAATAGCAATATTTTCATCTTCTTTGGTTTGTACGGAGATAACGGTAATTTCCGCAAGTTGCTGTTCTATTGCTGCTATTAAAGCTTGTTCTGGTGTTAATTGTACTGCTTCTGGTTCTGGTGTAGGTTCTGGTGTGGGTTCTGGTGTAGGTTCGGGGGTAGGTTCTAGTGTAGGTTCTGGTGTGGGTTCTGGTTCGGATGTGGGTTCTGGTGTAGGTTCTGGGATAGGTTCGGGTGTAGGTTCTGGGATAGGTTTGGGTGTGGGAACTTCTGCAACTAAAGGAATATCTGGGGGAATGGTTGCTACTTGAGTAGGTTTGGGAGTCAAGAAAGCTGCTGTAACCCCGACTATCACCACCGCAAAAATAGCAAAAATTGCGTTTAAGGTAAAATCTGATACATTATTAGCAACCTTGGATGGTAAAAACAAGCGGAATGTTTGTAAAAATTTATCCCATGCTAAGAAAACCCGTGCTAAAAGATGAGGTTTTTTTTCAGTTGTTGGAGGTGCTTCTGTTTCTAGTTTGACTACTGTATTTTCTAAAATTCCTATTGTTACTCGGAGAAATTGAATTATTGCTATTTTCCAAATAGGTTGATTTTTTTTGTCAGGTTGTGGAGCAGTTGGAGTTTTTTGTTGTTTTCTGGGTTGGCGTTTTCTATCTTGTGACATATAATTGATGTTGATTTGTTGATTTATTGATTTATAAATATGAAACGTCGGAAATTTTTAGTTTTAGGTGGTTTGAGTGGGTTGGTTTCGGGTTTGTTTGCTGGTAATTTTTTTGATAAAAATAGTAAAAATTCTGTTGTAGAAACTGCTATCGCTGCAAATTCTCACCCACAAGATTTATTATTGCGGTTTGTGTCGGTTGCGGATACGGGAACGGGTGCTAAAGGACAGTATGCTGTTGCTAGAGCGATGAATTTTTATCATCAAAAAAATCCTTATGATTTAGTTATTTTAGCTGGTGATAATATTTATAACAATGGGGAAATTGAGAAAATAGGGGTAGTTTTTGAGCGTCCTTATCAACCTTTGTTGAAAAAAGGTGTGAAATTTTATGCTTGTTTAGGTAATCACGATATTAGAACTGATAATGGTGTTGAACAGGTAAATTATCCAGGTTTTAATATGCAGGGAAGATACTATACATTTATGAGGGATAATGTACAGTTTTTTGCTTTAGATACTAATGGGAACGCTGATTGGAAAAATCAGCTAATTTGGTTAGAGAAAGAATTGAGTTTGAGTAAAGCTGCTTGGAAGATTGTATTTGGTCATCATCCGATTTATGCTTCTGGTGTTTATGGGAGTAATGCTAATTTTATCAAAGTGTTTACTCCTTTATTTAAAAAGTATGGTGTGCAGCTTTATATTAATGGTCATGAACATCATTATGAACGCACTCGTTCTATTAATGGTACTACTTATTTAATTTGTGGTGCGGGTGCAGGAAATCGTTCTGTGGGTCGTTCTGAGTGGACTGAATATTCTACAAGTAATTTAAGTTTTGCTGCTTATGATGTGTATGCGGATAGAATTGAGGTGAGTGGTATTGGTACTAATAATCGTGTTTTTGATCGGGGTTTGATAGGGGTGAAGGGTGTTTGATAATAATTGTTTGAATGAGGATTTTTAGGATGTGATTTTGTCAGAATCAGGTGGTTATCGAGCGACCTGTACTGAGCGCAGTCGAAGTAAGTCGAGATAATATCCAGGATTTAAAGATTTTTAGGATGTGTTTTTTGATAAAATGCTATTTGAGTTACTTTGATTAATTTGTAAACAGATATGCTATAATCATGAGCTATAGCAGAAGGCAAGAGTGAAACCCTTGCTATTATCAGTTGTTAAGGATTAATAATTTCATAATCAATTCTGGCTACAGCTATATGAAGAAAGAATATATAATTTATGTTGGTTCAGTTTTTCAGTTGGAGTGGTATTTTGATGAAAATGGTGAAAGTGAAGCTCTGGAGTATTTTAATCAACTATCCGAACAACAACAATTAAAATTTTTATTTTTAGTGAAAAGAATTGGTGATTTTGGCAAAATAAGTAATAAAGAGCAATTTCGTAATGAAGGAGATAAAATTTACGCTTTTAAACCACAACCAGATAGATTTTTATGTTTCTTTTTTACTGGTAAAAAAATTATTGTCACTAATGCTTTTCAGAAAAAAACACAAAAACTACCCAACAATCAAAAAGAGAAAGCTATACAATATATGAATGCTTTTATTCAACGTCATGAGGAAGGAAAATATTATGAAGAAGAATGAACAGTTATCAACTTTTGATAGAATGATGCAAGATGATGATTTTCAAGCTAAGTTTGCATCAGGATATCAGGAGTTTTTACTATCTGAATTTTTAGTTTCTATCATGGAAAATGATCATATTTCTATTGAACAATTAGCTAAAGAAGTTAATCTTTCTCCTGCTGTTATTCAAGATATTTGTTCTGGAAAGAAAAATGATATTAACTTTAGTAAGTTTTTGCAAATAGTTCAATCTTGTGGGTTTCGTCTGGTTTTAGAGAAAGGTGATGATCGTATTCCTCTAGGTTTGTAAATCTGATTATTCATTTTATCAATTTGTCTGAATCAGGATATCCAGGATTTCAGGATTTTCAGGATGTTGAATTTATTAATACCCACATACTTCATATCCCGGACTTCTTTAAGAAGTCCGGGATCTAGTATTTTGTCTGAATCAGGATATCCAGGATTTAAGAATTTACTGTTGTGGGTTACGCCCTCATTAACCCACCCTACTATACTTATAGTAATTTGTAAATTATTGCTCCTGTGGATTTATCGTTGGTAATTTCCATGAGTCCATCAGTACAAATAGTTTCTAAAATTGAGCGCACTTCTGAAGTAGGTTGAGCAAGTTCAATCACTGCATCAGTGAGTGATATACTACCACCTTTACTTTGAGCTAACTTTAAAAGTGTGACAACATCATTTTTGGCTGAAGGTGCAGGTTTGATTTGTCCTTGGGGAAACTGTTGTTGTGGTAGTTGAATATTAGAAGGATGATAACCTGATTCTGGTATTTGTCCATCAAAATTATGGAAACTTCTATCTGAGGTTTTTAAAGAAGATATTAAACAAAGTAATGTTCGTTCTATTTTAGAAAATCAAGCTGCATCTACTATCTACAATTATGGTAATTCTTCATTGATTATTAGTAATCCTAATATAAATAAAAGCCGTATCAATATCTGTAGAGAAAACTCCCAATCTTTAGAAGATATACAAAATCAATCATCTTCTTCGCAAAACCAAACCCCAATAATTGACCTTACAAAAGCACCAGAATTAAACTATAAATATGGACGCACTTCAGAAATTGCCACTCTCAAACAATGGATATTAGAAAATATAATTAATTGGTTAGCAAGACAAAATGAAGCGATAGATATTTCTCAAAAACCTACTGATTTGGAATTATCAAATGCTAGATTTATCAAAGTTTTACAGTCTTTAAATCGTCGGTGTTTGGTGGAAAAGGTGCTAATAGAAGAGAAAGTGAAATTTAAGGTAAATTCTTTATTCAGGATATATCTCAATAATTAATATTATGGTTGATTGAAAAGATTTTATTACTTGCGTTGATCTGCGTTCGTATCCTGAAAACCCTCAAATCCTGGACATTCTGATTCAGACAAAATTCAAATTATCTCAACAAGCAACAAAATTACATAAATTTGATGTTTATAAAACCCGTATAGTAGTCAGGAGTTAGTAGGGGTTTAGTAATGCTAAACCCGTACATAATTCAGGATATTATCTATTCCACAAATTTAGGACGATTTTGTTGATTTAACTTGAGCTTTTGCTCTAAAACTTCCCAGTTTTCCTGTTCAATCACGTTAATAAATATGTCGAGGTTTTGACGATATTGATGTAGTGAATTGATTAATGCTTGACGATTATATTGCGCCATCATCACCCCTAATTCTGGATTTCCTGCACCAACGCGGCTGGTATCTCGAAATCCTGAACTAGCAAGGTTTTGGGCTAATTGAAAAATTTCTGGATCGGTTTCACCCAAACAAGCAGCCATCAAAGAGGCGCTAACCATCACAGGTAAATGGGAAATCCAACCCACAGCCCGGTCATGTTTTTCTGGCTGACAATGATAGATAATAGAACCAAGCGATCGCACAATTTCCTCTAAAACAGTAATGGCAGTAGTTGGGGTTGTTTCTATTGGTGTGAGTACATAAGGTCGATTCACAAATAAATTGCGCTGTGCGGCCTCTATACCCACATCTGTATTTCCCGCCATAGGATGACCGCCAATAAAATTATTCCATAGAGGAGAAATTGCATTGACTATAGGTGCTTTTACTGAACCTACATCAGTTACAATAGTAGTCTCGGGCAAATGAGCAACCAACTGTTCAACTTGAGGCACAATCAGTCCTATAGGAGTACAAATAAACACAACTTCAGCACTAGCTAACAAACTCAAATCAATTGATGCTTGATCGACACTGCCAATGTCAACAGCTTTTTGACAGGTTGATTCACGACGGCTAACTCCTAAAACATAATGTCCTTGGGAACGTAAATCAAAACCTAATGAACCCCCTATCAGTCCCAGTCCTAAAATACCAATTTTCATTTTTGCCTTTAACAACTAAACTTTGAAATATTATCTGTATTTCTGACTCCTGCTATAACTAAGAAAATTATATGGAGAAGAAAAATGAGCAATTTTTTTAATAAAATGATGGGTAGAACTCGCTATGTAGTTTGTCGTTTATTTGTGCATTTAGCCGGCAGTGAAGTAGCACCAATTTTAGGAGTTTTAAACCGCGCCGCCAGAGAAGCGATTGACGCTGAGGGCGATTTAGAAGTTTTGGGCGAAGGATTAGTAGAAATTTGTGAAACTTTGCTCAGATATGATGAATACTGGCTTTCAGCAGCTAATGAAGGAGATGTTTTTTGGAATGAAGGAGAAGCGGGAGATTATGTCAATGAATTATTTACCGACTGCGCCCAAAGATACGGCGCTGAATTTGATTTAGGTTCTTCCTCTAGTTACGATCAACCTTTATCCATTCCTGTCACCCGCAACATTGTGATTATGCTAACAGTGGCTTATGAAGGAGAAGTACCAGAATTAGAAACAGACCTTTCCAACATCCAAGCCTTAAAAGAAGGATTGAAAGCTTTCATCAACTTACACCACAACCATAAACTCCGAGCTATCCAAGTGCATTTCTCACCAGCCCAGCTAGGAGACGAACTCACAAACGATCAATTGTTGCAGTATTTTCCAGAATTGATCCCATTGTAACTTGTTGTTACTCTTTAGTTATCACACCTAACATCGACAATGATAACTAACACATAAGGACAATTATCTAATGATCAGGACTATAATGCGTAAACTAACAATTTTTTGTTTAGCACTAAGTTTGTGCTTGACAAGTGTCGCCTGTGGGGGAGGAAACCAAACTACATCTTCTACTCAAAGTAGTAGCCAAAGTAGCAGCCAAAGTGCAACCCCCACCAAATTAAATGATGGACGGTACGACGTACAACAGGCTACTTACAATGATGCTAATGGGGAGTATACGCTGTTTTTACTTGGTAGTCAGCCGCCTACCTTTAGCACAGAAAAGTTACAAATGGCTCGGTTGACAGATGAAGAACTCAAAGCAGGTAAAAAAACCTATCTCAAAGTAGAAAATGGTCAGACAGCCTTATATCTGACAGAAGACTTTAAAATTGAGTACGTTCACAACGTCACCGAAACCAAAACCAATCCCCAAACCGGACAACAAGAAACCGTAATTGTACGTCAAGAATCTAACTTCTGGACACCTTTTGCTGGAGCTTTAGCTGGTAACATAGCAGGTCAAGCTATTGGTAGTCTGTTATTTAGACCTCAATATTATGTACCTCCCGTTTATCAGCCCGGTGGAATTATGACCGGTTATGGTGGATATGGTTCTAGCTATGATGCAGCCGTTTCCAGTTATCGTTCTCGGTATAATGAACCACCGGCAGCCGTAAGAAATCGTACAGCTTTCCGCACTACAGGTTCGATCAGAAACACAGGGGGTTCTACTTCTACCACAACCCGCACGAATACAGGTAATAGAGCAACAGGTTCAGGTTTTGGTAGTAGTAATCTCCGTCCTTCTGGTAATTCCAGTTCTACTCGCCGTAATTCTGGCAGTAGTTTTGGCAGTGGTAGTCGTTCTTCAGGCCGTCGTTCTTCTGGTTTTGGTAGCAGAAGAAGATAAATAGAAGGCAGGGGGCAGGAGGCAGGAGGCAGAAGGCAGGAGGCAGGAGGCAGGAGGCAGGAGGCAGGAGGCAGAAGGTAAATATTTCTTCCCATCTTCCCATCTTCCCATCTCCCCATCTCCTCATCTCCTCATCTCTACTGTCACCTGTCACCTGTCACCTGTTATATTACACAATTGCCAATGCAGGTTGTGGCCAACGACCGACGGCTTTACCAATAACTGCTAATTCTGACATGAGTTGATCAAACCTGTCTGGTGTTAAAGATTGGGGTCCATCGGATAAAGCCTTGGCTGGGTTGGGGTGAACTTCAATCATTAAAGAATCTGTACCAGCTGCGATCGCTGCCATTGCCATTGCAGGTACAAACTCAGCCCAACCCACACCATGACTAGGATCAATCATAATCGGTAGGTGAGTCAGTTTTCTTAACACCGGCACAACAGATAAATCTAAAGTATTGCGCGTATACTGACGGTCAAAAGTTCTAATTCCCCGTTCACACAAAATCACATTGGGATTACCAGCAGCCAAAATATACTCAGCGGCCATTAACCAATCTTCAATAGTTGCTGCCATTCCCCGTTTTAAAAGCACTGGCTTAGATTGCGCCCCTACTTGTTTTAAGAGAGAGAAATTTTGCATATTTCTCGCCCCTACCTGAATCACATCAGCAACTTCGGCGATTTTTTCCAAATCTCCAGCGTCCATCACCTCAGTAATGATTCCCAGTCCACTGACTTCCCGCGCCTTTGCTAACAACTCCAAAGCACTTTCACCGTGACCTTGGAAAGCATAGGGTGAAGTTCGGGGTTTGTATGCACCACCACGCAGGAACTTAGCACCAGCCGCCTTAACCCGCTGTGCAGTTTCCACAATCATGGTTTCATTTTCCACCGAACATGGTCCAGCAACCACAACTAAAGGATGATGTTCACCAAAAATTACAGGACCATCGGGAGTATTTACCACCACCTCAGAAGCTTCACCGTGGCGGAACTGACGACTAGCGCGTTTATAGGGTACTTCCACCCGTAAAACTTGTTCGATCCATTGACTGAGTTCTTGAATTTGCAGGGGATCTAAATCCGCCGTTTCACCTACTAAACCTATTACTACTTTATGTTTGCCAATGATTTTTTCTGGTGTTAAACCCCAGTCAGCTAATTCTTGAGTTAAACGATCTATTTCTGACTGTGGGGAGCCGACTTTCATTACAACAATCATTTGAAAATCCCTGTATTTTTGAGTAAACTTTGAGTCAAATATTTACCGAGTCAGGAATGTTGATTTAATTTTTGGCTACTGGAATTACTAAATAATTAAGCGAGATAATTAAGCGAGAAGATATATAAAAAATGTAGCGCCAGGTACTTTGTCTGCATATTGGGTATAAATCAGATAAGAGTCATTTCCTAATTTACCCAATATGGCAGTTATCTCAAGATACCTGAGCGCCGTTGATCAGACGTTCTTTTTGCGTGTTTCTCGCCAACCTTCGACCATTCTGCCCCAATTGGTACTAAATTCACCAAAACCTAGTAAAGTACCAGGTCTTTCTATATCCCAAGAGGCGGAAAGTACACCGTAGGTTATGCCTAAAACCCCTAACCCAAATAATCCCATATTCACCAATAATACTGCGATGGGAGGTAATTGGACATGAGCGTAACTGACCAACAAATAGCTGACCACCAGAGTAGTAATACCTAAAGCCGTAGGTATCCCACAAAATGCAGCGACTCTGCGGATCATCCGCTGGCTGACCACTTCAGGAATCGCCATTTCCTCTTTCGTGTAAGGTGGTTGCTGTGGCGACTTTTGATTAGATTCCTGTGTTTTTACTATCGGTTGAGTTTTAGTTTTTACAGGTTTTTGACGCTTTTTATTTGGCTCAAAAGGTAAATTACTGCGTTCTGATCCTTCAGCAGACATAAGCAATAATTCCTAACCACGAATGCCCAGGCGAGAAATCAAAGCCTGATACTTTTCCCGGTCGTTTTTGAGAACATAAGCTAAAAGACGCTTGCGCTGTCCGATCATCTTTAATAGTCCTCGGCGGGAGGAGTGATCTTTTTTGTTAGCTTGCAGGTGTTGGCTGAGGCGGTTAATACGATCAGTCAACATAGCGATTTGGACATCCGCAGATCCGGTATCGGTTTCGTGTACTTGGAAGCCAGAGAGAATTTCTTGTTTGCGCTGTTGCGTGAGAGCCATGATTGATTAAACTTCGATTTTCGCTAAATGTATGCAGCAGTCTCTTATAATATCACAGCAATCAAAGTCTGTGGTAATTTTAGGTGATTGGTGACTGGTTATTGGTGATAGGGTTATTTACCTCCCCATCTTCCCCCTGTTCCCTACCCATGACTTTCGTTCTGTTTTGCGTAAGTCCTGAAGTATTTAATCGAACTGAATATTAGTTATTTTCTTGCATACTTCTAACAATTTTTGTCACCATCTTTCGAGGAAAAAATCTGACACTTTTCGCCAGAATTTGATTTAAAAGTCCGGGAATAACTATAGTTTGACCGCGCATTAAGGCATCATATCCCATCAAAGCCACAGTTTGAGCATCCATCATTTTTTGACCTTTCAACAATTTAGAATCTGCCATTCCTGTGCGTTCATGAAATGCAGATACAGTTGAACCTGGACACAAAACAGTTACTGTTACACCTGTACCTTCTAACTCATTAGCAATAGCTTCAGAAAAGGATAAAACATAAGCTTTAGTGGCAAAATAAACCGCCATTAAAGGACCAGGTTGAAAAGCAGCAGCAGAAGCAACATTTAATATTTTCCCCCTACCTTGCTTAACCATATTTTTGAGAAATAACTTAGTTAAATGAGTCAAACAAACTAAGTTAACCTGCAACATTTCTAATTCATGATTCAAGCTGGTTTCATTAAAAAAACCATAAGTACCAAATCCGGCATTATTCACAAGTACATCAACTTGAATATTATCTTGTTGCAATTCTGTAAAAATTTCGTTGGGAGAAGTATGTATAGATAAATCTTTAACAATAGTTTTGACAAGAATATTAAATTTCTCTTTAAAATCAATAGCGATTTCTAAAAGTTTAATTTCGTTTCTATCTACTAGGACTAGATTGTAATTCTCAGAGGCAAATATATAGGCTAATTGGTAGCCAATTCCACTTGCTGCTCCAGTAATAAGAGCAGTTTCTTTACACTGTAATTGACCTTTGATGTTCATATTATAAACTGGTGTTATTCAGCTAAAATTATTAGATTGTAAGGTGGGGAATGCCCACCCTACTTTTTTAAGACTATAATTATGCGAGAGTCAGGAAACCTGTTTGCATTAAATAGGAGGTGTAAGTGATTAATAATTGTGAATCAATTTGCGGACAAACAATAGAACTTCCTTTCAATGCTTCCAGGGTTTCTTCACAGCTAATAATTGGTCTTCTTGCTTGCAAATACAAATCAGGAATGGTGATTTGTTCATCAGACCAACGCTCTAATAAAAAGGGTTTCAGGGTGTATAATGGATTCTCTTGGTCAGTGACATTATTGATTAATTCATTTTGCCATTGTTCGTAGGGAATCATTTCTAATTTAAAGCCAAAGGTGCGTATCCATTCCACCAATGATTTTAAAGAAGCGGGTTGGGGATGTTGCAAATGGAAAGCTTGACCAATGGATTTTTCCTGTCTAGATAAGTAAACTACTGCTTTACTTACATAGTCTACAGGGGACATATCCAACATATAATCTACATCGGGAAAACATCCCATTTGTAGACAACCTTTAATCATTAAATTGATAAAATCATGGGTGTTACAAATCCCAGTTTGGCTATCTCCAGCAATTAAAGGTGGTCTGTAGATTGTAATCGGTAATCCTCTGTCACCAGCAATTTTAACTAACTTCTCAGCTACCCATTTTGTTTGAGAATAACCTAAGAAAATACCTTGCCAATCATCAAAGCTATCTTGTTCTTTAACTACCTTACCAGCGTAAGCGGTAGATTCAAAAACAGCAACGCTAGAAACGTAATGTACAGGTTTAACTTTGGTTTTGCAAGCTAACCTTAAAACTTCCTGAGTTCCTAATACGTTTGCTGCTTTTAATGCCGAATAAGGATAAACATAATTCAGCAAAGCACCACTATGATAAATGGTGTCAATATTGGCAGCTAAATTTTCAAATTGTTCTGCACTAATGCCTAAAAGTGGTAACGATAAATCACCAACAATAGGTATTAAACGCTCACTATATTGATCATCCCAAATGGCATACTGTTGGAGATTTTTAATTAATTTGCTCTTAGCTTCGGCAACATCAGCAGCACGTACCAAACAATAAATAGTTGCTGGGGTTTCTGTGAGAAGTTCCTTAATAATAAACGCCCCTAAATAACCAGTCCCCCCTGTTAAAAAGATGTTTTTAGGATTGGTAACAGCAATCGCATTATTACCCACTGGTTGAATAGTGGGATCTAGCACCACTTCCACACCTAAATCTAAAAATGGTACAGGAATATTGACATTATTAACAGTACCATTGCTGGAGTTTTCTAACTGGGCATTTTCGGGATTTTCTTCTGATAAACGTTGAGAAAGCGCAGCGATGGTGGGATAATGCCACAATAAAACCGGAGAGGGTTTAAAACCTAGTAAATTTTCTAATTTACTAATAATAATCATAGCTTGGGCAGAATCCAAACCATAATTTTCTAGATGTTCTTGAACGTCAATTTCTTCTGGTGTTGTCCCTAGCACTTCTGCTAAGTTAGACACCATAAAATCTTGAATTTGAGCAGCATTATAAGTAGTTGTTAAACTCATTTTTACATCTCCAATGTAGAGTTAACGGGTTGATATTGACTGTAAAAACTGGGAAGTTGCAAACCTTGGAATTTTAGGTTTTGAATACGATATAAAAAGGCAGTTCCTAACATAATGTGATTGGCGACATCAACAACATGACGGTTTTGAGGTGCTGCTAAATAAGAACCTTTTACCCAGTCGTTAAAACTGCCCATTGCAGGACCGCACCAAATTTGATAATCTACTTCTCGACCTTTTTCGCCGCTACTAGACCACCGAGAAGATAAACCTAAATACCAACGGAAAATTAAAGCCATTTTTAATTTAGGGTTATTCACAGCTTTACCTAATTTTTCAGGGTTTTTCTGTGATAAATAAGCGGCTGTTCCTTCCCAAACTTCGGCGATAGGTTTACGGAAGATTTGTTTTTCTAACTTCTCTCTTTCTGCTTGGGGAATCTCTTCAATTGAGTCATAAGCGCGATATAATTCATATAATTTTTGCGCCCGCATGGGAAACATTGTTCCCCGTTTTAAAACCTGTAATTTGACTCCCATTTCAAACATATCAGCAGCAGGAGCCATCATCATATCTGCCATTTCTGCTTGTGCTAATAACTTTTTGGTGTATTCACAAGCTCCCGATTCTATGCAAGATTGATTGATAGAACCAGTGACTATATAAGCCGCACCCATCATAAATGCAGCTAGGGCGGATTCTGGTGTACCAATGCCTCCTGCTACTCCCACTCTAATGGGTTTTTCGTAATTATATTTACCTTGAATTTCGTCCCGCAAACTAATAATTGAAGGTAGTAAACATACGAGGGGACGATTATCTGTATGACCGCCAGAATCAGCTTCTACGGTAATATCATCAGCCATTGAAACTTTGCTGGCTAAATTTGCTTGCAGTTCGGTAATTAATCCTTGGGCAAGTAATTCTTTAACCATTTTTTCTGGGGGTGGCTGCATAAATTTGGTAGCAACTTCACGCCGAGAAATTTTGGCAATGACTTTATTTTTGATTTCAATTTGATGATTAGAATTTAAACTTAATCCGGCAATGCGATAATAAACAATGTTAGGAGTTAAGTCTAAAAATGCCGATGCTTCGACAGTGGTAACGCCATATTTTAAGTATAATTCTACGGCGCGACGTTCTATTGCTGGTTCGTTGGGACTGTGAATTAAATTAAAAGCATAAGGTCCATTGGGTAGGGCAGTTTGGATGTTTTGAATGGCTGTTTCTAGGCGTTCTGGAGGTAAACCACCTGCACCAAATGAACCTAAAAGTTTTTGTTTTCCTAGTGCAATGACCATTTCTTCGGATGCTATTCCCCCAGCCATTGCACCAGTCATGTAGGCATATTTTACATTATAGGTGGAGAGGAAAGAGCGATCGCCAAATTGTTGCAGTTCTAATGCTGGTAATGATATTAATAGTTCTGCTTGTTCGGATGCACCGTTGTTAGCAGGTGTTAAATATCCGTCGTTGGTTACGCCAATGTTACCTGCTATTTTGACTATATGACAGGGTTTTTCTAGGGTGAGTAGTTTTTGTTTGATGGCGTTTTGTTCAAAGGCAATATAATCTAATGAACCTCTCCAAGCTTGGGTTTGATGTTGGGAAATGTGGAAGAAGGTAAGTCCGTTGTTGGGTTTGTTGAGTACCGTATTAAATGTTGTCACGGTAGTTATTTCCTCAAGTTATCAAGTTTTGTAGCTATGTTTATGGTTTATAAACCGCAAAGTTCGCAAAGTTCGCAAAGGTAAGAAAGGAAGAGATGTCAAGGGTTTTTTGTGGTTCTATTGCTTTGTGTTTTTTGCGTTCTTTGTGGTTAGTTTTATTCATTATTTTTCCTGTTGCAGTAAGTTTTGAGCGCAAGCTAATTGCAGTTTGATGATTTCGCTCATTTGTTGGCTGAAGTCTTTTCTAGCTTCTAAAAAGCTGGTGTGTGCTTTTGTTAATTTGGAGTTGTTGTTGGTCAGTTTTTGATACTGAGCTACTTTTAAATCGTTCATGTGAATTTTACGAAGTAATTTTTTAGGTGTGGGTTTTTGAGTGCAGGTTAATTCTGAAAAGTTTAATGCTTCTTGGGGTTGAAAACGGTTATCCATGAGCGGTTTTATGACCGTTTTTTCTGGTTCTGGGTAAATGTCTTGGGGTTGAATTTGGTAAGATGGTTTGAGAGAGTTAATGATTTTATACTCTCGATAATTGGTGTTTGATTCCGGTTTTTGATGTGTATCTTTTTGGAACAGTTGGCGGTTTTCTGCTTTTAAAATTTCGGCAGTGATAGAGTTGCCACCTAGTGTTACTTTTCTCAATGTTGCTTTGTTTTGTTTGGTGGTTGCTAGGGAGAGGTTATACAGAGGAGAAATATCTAATTTTACTCCATGACTGAGCAGTTTTGCTAATGCTTTGACTATTGATGTATGGTCATCTAAGCCACGACGATTTAAGGATACGGTAATGTGTTCTTGGTTGCTGAGAATTTTATCTATCCACCGTGAACAAATGCCACCAGCACCAGCTTCAATAAATACTTTTGCACCGTCTTGATAAACTCGATTGACTAAGCGAGGAAAGTCTAATTCCTGACATAATCCTTTGGCGATATTATGGGCAATTACTTCACTTTCTAAGGTAATTGGTTGATATTCTGCCGCAGAATAACAGGTAACTCCGGAAATTTTTTGTGCTGGTAAGTTGTTGAGTCGGAATAGTTCTGGGTATTCTGACTGCATCGCTGGAGCGTGAATAACGTGGTCAAAAGGTGCAGGAAAAGCGTTACATCCTAATTTTTTGATCACTCTTTCACACGCTGCTGGTTCACCGGCAATTAATACTTCTTCTCGTGTATTAATTTGGGTGAGGTAGACACGATTTTCACCTTTTAAAACTTCTCTAACTTGGTCAGGTGTAGACATTAAAACGTAGTTACTCCACAAATTATTATCATGATTTGCAGAATTTTTTGGTAGTCCCCAATACTCTCTGACAGCATTTTTTTGTCCTGATAATCTATCACCAAATAATGATGATGAGTTGAAGGTGTTACTTCCTTGATAGAAGTTGCTCCAAACTCCTTGGGCAACCATCATACTGGTTTCACCTAAGCTATAACCAAAGATATATTTGGGTTTAATTTGGAAGTCATCGCTAATAATTGTGGTGATGAATCTCGTAAAGAGCATTTCTGCTTCAAACATAGCCAGAGAATCATCTAACAATTTCTTTTCTAGTGTTTCTAGTTCTCTGGTAGTTAGTTTTTTCAGACTTCTGGGAAATACTAATTTTTCAACATCGGCTGCCCGTTTGTACAAACTTTTAACAATTACGTCATCAAAGGCTTTAGGAAATAGTCGGAATAATGTCCGTCCAATTCCTACATAAGTGTTAACAGCCGCAGGATAAACAAAGGCAATTTCGCCATTTTTTCCTAATGGTTTGGGTGTAAAATAACTACCAATGGGTGTCACCCAATCTTTGCCATTTACAAAGGCATTGGTTACACCTTTTTTGGCAGAATTGATTTCTTTGAGGAGTTCTTTGTGGTTGCGTCCGGTGATAGATAAGGTATAATTGGCGTTAGGTTGTTGTTGAAAATTGATAAATGTTTGACTGGCTGTGGTTTTCAAACATTCAGCAGTTTCAATGGTTTTTTCTAGGTTATTTAACGCAGTTAATAAGCTAGTTTCATCATTTCCATTGATAGGAAAAAGATGATAGGGGCGTGATTCTAAATATCTGCTATTGCGTTCTTCCTGTTGGGTTTCTTCTGATAAAATAACGTGAGCAAAAGAACCGTCACAACCAATACTGTTAATAGCAGAAATTCGACATTTGACCTCTTTTTGTAAAAACCAAGGTCGAGACTCGGTAGCAACATAAAAGGGGCTTCCTTCCCATACTTGCGGTGTTTTCACACCTGACCAGTTGGGGGTTGCTGGTATATATTTATAGTACAGACTCAGGGCAGTTTTGATTAAACTGGCAATACCAGAAGCCACGAAAGTATGACCAATATTAGCTTTGACGCTACCAATGGCACAGTGTAAACCATCTCCCACCGAAGGATAAGCTTGCAGCATACCCTGAATTTCTGCTTCGTCCTCTTGGGGTATGCCACTACCGCAGACTTCTAAGTAATTGACCTCTTGGGGTTGGATGCAGGCTTGTTTTAATGCTTGTTTGCAGACTTGATTGATGGTATCTGCATTTATCGCCATTGCAGGAGATTGACCAATACTTAAACCATCAATGACTGCATAGATGCGTTGATTGTTTTGCAATGCGGTATCATGTCTCTGCAAAACTACCGCACCTGCACCTTCTCCCACATTCCAACCGTCTGCATTTTGGTCAAAACTGAGGGTATTTATGCCTGTATTTAGTTTACCAAATTGACTTCTCAGGAAGACATTTTCTACACCCCCAGCTAAGTCAACAGCACCTACAACTACTGCTTCAACTTCGTGAGTTGCTAATAGCATTTCTGCTAATTCTAAAGCTTTAAAAGTGGCAGTTTCTACGGCGTTAATAGTGAAGGATGGACCAGAGAAATTCCACAAAGAAGAAACTCGACTGGCCATGATATTGCCGACATAACTGAGATATTCGCCAATATCAACTTGATGGTGAATGCTATCTTTTACTATGTTTTCTAGTTGGGTGATTTTTTCTGGTGGTAAGGCAATTTCCGCAGCATTCAAACCATCTTTTAATTGCCAAGAAGAATTCCACCGTTGTTGTAATTGATGTACAGATAATTCTATATCAGCGGCGATAATGACAGCGACATTACTATTAGGTTGAATGTTACCATCTTTGAGGGCGCGATCGCACACTTTTAATAGTAAAGTTTGCTGCGGGTTGAGTTTTTCAACTTCGTTGGGCGGAATTTTGTAAGCTAATGTGTCAATTTCAAAATCTTTAATGTATGCACCGTTGGGTACTGTTCCTGCTTCTAAACCGTAACCTTGCAATAATTTTTCTTGTTCATTAATCCCATGCCATCTTTTTTCAGGTAAGGGAATAAAATGTTGTTTTCCGTCGTAAATACTGCCCTCAAAGGCATCTAAACCATCACATTCCCCAAAAAAGGCATCCATGCCCACAATCGCCATTTTTGCCGCCATTTGCGCGTTCATTCTTTCTTGATTATTCATTATCTGACTTCCCCTTGCTCAAGAATTATGCTCAATAATTAAATGAGAGTTTGTTCCACCAAATCCAAATGCACTCAAAGCTACACGCTTAGTTTCTTTACTCGGCCACGGTGTGGCGGTTCTGACAATGTTTTGAGGCGATATCACATTATTTTCAGAACCCATCGGCTCACTGACATTAATAGTTGCAGGGATGACATTATTAGACATTCCTAAAATCGTTTTTGTAATCCCCACCATGCCAGCAGCAACGAGTAAATGACCGATATTATTTTTAGTTGAACCTACTAAGGGTTTGGCATTTTTCGCGCCAAAAAATCCTTCAATAGAGTTAGATTCGGTGGTATCTCCTAAGAGAGTGCCGGTTGCATGACACTCTAAATAATCTATTTCTTGGGGGTTAAGTTTTGCTTCGTCATAAGCTCTTTGATAGGCTGTCATTTGCCCTTGAGCATTAGGACTTAAAAGATGTTTACCTTTGCCATCATTAGATAAACCATTACCGCAGATTGTTGCTAAAATTTTGTCCCCATCTCTGACAGCATCACCATATCTTTTTAACATTAACATCCCAATGCCTTCGGAGGTAATTAAACCCCGTGATGACTTATCAAGAGGGCGACTAATGCCATTTTCTGGATATCCTTGAATACCTGAAAATAACATTCTTAAAAACAACGGATCTGAACAACTAATAGCACCAGCTAACATTAAATCTGCTTTACTTGATTGCAGATAATGGGATGCTAATTTAATGGCATAAAATGATGATGAACAGGCAGCATCTATACAAAAATGAGTTCCAGAAAGATTAAAAGCGCGGGAAATTATGGCAGCAGGTAAACCCGAAACCATTGCATTATAGGGTGATGCTTTAGCTGCGGTTAATGTACCACCTAAACGGAAATCTTTTTCCTGTAAAAGTTCACTAATTGCAGGTTCTATTGTTTGCTGATAAATAGGGGCAAACAATTGATTTGATGCTTTAGTTGGTAAAGCGAGAGTTCCTAAAATTACGCCACATTCAGAGAGTGCAGATTGATTTCCCCAATAGCCACTGTTAATAATTGCTTGTTTAGCTGCATACAGTGACCATTTAAAAGTATTGTCCAGACTTTGGACAAATTCCCCAGGTAAATTATATTCGTTGGGGTTAAAGTCAAAGTTACGGATAAATCCACCTTTTAAAAAGTAGAATTTTTCCGGTTTGCCTTTGGTTTTATCGTAGAATATGCTAGGGTCTAAACCTAATTCGGTTACGCTAATATCAGAAGTTGAGTCTTTTTCTGCGCTGAGATTCTGCCAAAATTGCTCAGGATTGTTTGCGTCTGGAAAGAGGCAGGATAATCCGATAATGGCTATTTTTTCCACTGTTGAAATCCTCGTTGGGGTAGGAGGGAAAGAAGTAAGTTTCTCACGCAGAGGCGCAGAGGCGCAGAGAGAGAGATTTTTACTTCTTTTCCCAAGTTTCTAAGGATTTACGCGATTCCCCCAAACGTGGTTCAAAGTTTTAATTGTAGGTTGGGTTGACGTAAGGAAACCCAACATGAGAAAAACCAACATTTTGTTGATGTTGTTGGGTTGCGCTGTCGCTTAACCCAACCTACAATTTCTTTATCTATCTATTTCTTACTTAACATTTTCATCGGCCAAATGACTGCTTTTGCTCCTAAAATGCGGGAGTATATTTTTCCTTCTCGACTATGTAAGATAAAGTTGGCTGTTACTCCTGTATCTGTTTTATTTTCTACTTCGCAGGAAACATAAAATGGTAAATTACAAGGTACTGCTAAAAATTGTTCTGAATACGTTAATTGTCCTGGTAAACATACTTCTTGATGAAAGTGGTTTAACCATATCCAAAGTGATTGGGTACTGATATCTGTGGTATAGGGATTATGCCATTTAACGGGAAATTGTCCTTGTGCTTGTTCAGATATTTCTTGCCAGCAACACTCGACGGTAATTTTATTAGGGTTAACATTTAATACCCTGGTAATTTCCTGGAAAGCTGGTCCATGAAATAAGGATGAATCGCCATTTTGATAAAATTCTTTACCTATAGTGGTAATGATGTTATCTTCTGTGAGATTCATGGCTTCATAGATTGGCGCTTCTGGCATTTTACCCACTACTCTGATGATAGCAGAGAAATGAAAATGGGTTTTACCTTGAGCATTTTTACTCAATATTTTGGTTTGAAATTCTATAAATTCACCATCAGCTTTTGATAGTTCTTGAATTTCTAAAATGTATTCATCTGCGAGGGTGGAATTAAAGGATATTCCCTTTAAGACTTTAAATTCTTTGCAATTTAAGTAGCGATAACCTGGATAAATTTCTTCACAAGCATGAATCATCCAAGACATGGCACAGGTAGCTGGTAATACTTGCACCCCGGCAATGGTATGATCATATAAAAAGGGATTTTCTGCTAATGTCATCCGTCTGCGGAGACGATAACTTTTTAGTTCGCTTTCTAGGGGTGTGGGTGGTAAATTCATGGGACTACCAATCACCACCTGGGATTGATTTTGAAAGGCGGGATGGAGTTCATTAACTAACATTTGTGTACCGATTTCTACGGGAATAATATCAATTCCACGTTCAGCAAATGCTTTTTTCAATTGTGGTGTCACCATCCCACTATCCCAACCACCCCAGTTAATTGCGACTACATGAGTTTGGGGATAATGTTTTTTAAATTGGTGGGCTGATTTGTTGAGAATTTCGTTAGCTATAGCATAATCACTTTGACCAATATTCCCATAAAAACCAGTCACGGAAGAAAACAAAACTAAATGCTGTAATTGTTCAGGATGAATGCAATTGAGTAAATTTTGTAAACCTTGAACTTTGGCAGTATAAACTTTTTCAAAATCCTCAGATGTTTTCTTTTCAATTAACTTATCTGCTAAATTTCCAGCACCGTGAATAATACCTGTAATTTGCCCCAACTTTTGAGCAACAGTATTAAGTTTTTCTCGTAATGCTACTGTATCAGTCACATCAACGCTGATATATTCAGCCTTTCCCCCTGCTGCTTCAATTGCGGCTAAAGTCTTTTTAATTTCTCTGCTGGAAGTAATTTGATTAAATATCTTTTGTACCATCATGGGTGTTGGTTTCTTACCTTGAGAAATCAAATTTTCCATGATGCGTTTTTTCAAAGCTGGTTCTTCTAAACAATCACGGGTATAATCTGGTTCTTCTGTAATTTCTGAACGACCTAAAAGAATGAATTTACAAGGTTGATTTTGGGCTAATTTAATTGTGCATTGTGCAGTGATTCCCTTTGCTCCACCACTGACAACAAATACAGATGATGGGCTAACTTGAAGTGTTGCTGTCATAATTCAACTTTATAATTGATTCTGTGTTGATGAATAAATTTATTTTTTTCTCACGCAAAGACGCAAAGGCGCAAAGAGAAGATTTATTGAACCACGAAGGGCGCAAAGGACACGAAGGAAGAGAGGAAGAAGAGAAAGAAGAATAGAGGTACTTAGGAAATAAGTAATATTTACCTTTGCGTCTTTGCTCCTTTGCATCTTTGCGCGAAACACAATTTCTTTGTGTGGTGGGCATTGCCCACCTTACAAGTTATTCGGCTTCAGCTATGAGTGTTACTCTTCCTTTTGAGCTATAACCAACTTCGCCAATATATCGGTTAGAATCGTACAATTCTCCCACAATATATTCTGCTGATTGATGTGGGTCTAAGTTGGGATGTAAATCAATTGCTCTCAAGAAGACTTTTGGCCATTCCCATCTCAAACTCTTGGTTAATCCAAATAATCCTGCGCCGATAATTCCGAAGTTTTCTGTGTAGTCTAATCCAAATGCACCGTCAAGATGGGCAACTGTACAAAAGCTGACTCTTCCTTCTAATTCTGCGGCTGTGGTCAGCGATTGTTTGAGATGTTTCGCCATTAAAAAGATGTGTTTGACAATCGCTTTTTCTGTTTCTGAATAGCCGAGATTTGCGGTTGTGAATTGTGGATGTAGGTGAATAAATGCCCCAATCTTTCCATGTTGAATAGTTATACTTTGCAGTAGTAGTTGTAGGTGTTCTTCACTCATGTTTGCTAAGGTGAGGCGGGTAACTCCTACTGGTAATGGTGACTGTTCTGGAACTATTGATTGGGGGAAACTCAAAACTACTACTTTCCAACCTTTTTCTATTAGCGCGTGGGCTAATTTTGTTGTAGTTAAAGAACCGTCATCTGTGATTAATCCAATGTGTCTTTCTGGGAGTTTATATTCCCAAAAATCAGGTCTGGGTAATGTTTTGAGTTTGGCTAGACGACGAGGTAAATTTGGGTCTGCTGGTAGTGGTGGGGTTAAGTCCACCACTTTTTTTATTGTTTCTGTTTGTGTTTCTATCTGGTAAGAATCAAGCTTTTTTTTTTCACCTGCCACCAGTTTTTGGAGGTAGTTAACTATCTGTCCAATTGTTCGCAGGTCGCCTAATTCTTCGATGTTTGGTTTGGGTAAATCGGGGTACGCTTCTTGCATTCCTCCTAATATTTCTACCCGTTTGATGGAGTCAATTCCCAGGTCGGCTTCCATGTCCATGTCTAGTTCTAACATTTCTACTGGATAGCCTGTTTTTTCACTGGTAATTCTTAACAGGGTTTCGGCTATATCCGGGTGTTTGGTACTGGGGACTGGGGACTGGGTAATAATGACTAAATCTTGTTTTACTTCCTCTATTTCTGTCACCTGTAACCTGTAACCTGTCACCTCTTCTGTCACCTCTTCTGTCACCTGTAAACTGTCACCTTTTACCTCATTTTTTACTTCTGAACTGTTAACCGTAACCTGTTTTCCTAGATATTCAACTATTTGCCCGATGGTGCGTTTTTCTGCCAGTTCTTCTAAGTTTGGTTTGGGTAAATCAGGATATAATTCTTGCAATCCTCCTAAGATTTCTACCCGTTTGATGGAGTCAATTCCCAGGTCGGCTTCCATGTCCATGTCAAATTCTAACATTTCGATGGGATAACCTGTTTTTTCGCTAGTAATTGCTAGGAGATTTTTACCTAGTTCATCAATATTAACTGCGGGTTTTGTTGGCTCAGAAATTAATGCTACAGGTGCAACTGGTTCGGGTTTCTTTTCTATTACAGGTTCAGCAATTTTTGTAATGGGAACTTGTTCTATTACAGGTGCAGTTTGATTTATAGGTTCTATTACTGGTTCAGGAGTTTCTACTATTTTGTTAACAGGAGTAACAACTGTTTCTGTAATAGTTGGTTCTGGGTTTTGGGGGATAAATTCCCGTAGACTTTGGGTGTGTGTTTCGGTAAATTGTGGGGGAATGACAGGTGTGGTTTCTGTACCGTCAATTAGTAATGAATATTCTTGTTGAATAAGCTGGAAGAAGTTTTTGGTGTATTCTACTTGTTCCCGCAAATATTGTTCATGGATGCGGAGAGTTTCGGCTTGTTGGTTGTGAAATTGCACCATGCTGCGCTCGAAACTTTCCATGATTGATTGTTTAATTTGGGCAGTTTCGGCAGCTTGACTGTTCATTAACAGGGCGTTTTGTTGCTGCATCAATTGGAAAAATGTTTTCGCATATTCCATTTGATGATTTAAATATGTGCCGTGAATTTCTAAGTTATCACTTTGATTATTTTGAAACTGGTTGAGGAGGTTTTCTAAACTTTCCAAAACCTGTTGAAAGTTGGTGTTTTTATCTGGTGTTTCCATATTCCCTCCTAGACTCTCTGCCAGCGCATAAGGCACTTTAGATAATTGTTCTTTGGTGGCTGGATTTAAATTTACAGGTGTAGCAGGATTCATCTGAGAAACTGTTTGCAAAGAAGTAATTACTGGTGTTTTCTTGTTGCCGTTACCGTTACCGTTACCGTTACCATTTCCGTTTCCGTTGCTGAAAGAAGTTACAGAAGTTACAGGAGTTATAGAAGTTGCAGAATTTTTAACTTCTAAAATCTTAGATTCTTCTAAATTCCGAGATTCTTTAATTTCTTGCACTCCTTGAATTTTGAAACCATCATTAAGTGCTTCGGTAAAGGCATTTTTGGTTTTATCGGAAACGTAGTTAATGCCTCTTAATTTAACGTTTAAGGCTTTTTTGGTTTCTTTGGTGGGTAATGTTTCTGGTAGTTGGTAGGGGTCAAGATTACCTAAAGCCATACCAATTACACGCAGTTGTACTGCTGCTTCTCTGAGAGAGCGATCGCTATTTTTCTGGGTGCTAGGATTGAGAGATATAGTAATATATGGACGCTCACCCAAAATATCTTTTACCAAGTTGGTAAGAATGCGTTTTGGTCCAAATTCTACGAAGCAATAACCACCGGCAGCATAGATATTTTCTATCTCTTGTTTGAAGTGAACTGAGCTAGAAAGATGACTTTCTAATACTCTTTGAATGGCGGATGGTTCTTGAGGATATTGTTTACCAGTAACGTTACTGAAAACAGGAACTTTGGGATTTTGGAAGGATACAGATTTTGTTGCAATGGCAAAGGATTTTTGAGCAAAGGCAATTAAAGGTGTGTGGAACGCGGCGGATACTGGCAAAGGAACAGCACCATATCCTAACTCTTGAAACTTCTGGTGAATTTTCTGAATTTCCGCAGTAGGACCAGCTAAAACAATTTGAGTGGGAGAATTGAAATTAGCGATCGCAATTTTCGGGAAGTTCTTCAGCACTGCTTCAACTTTGCTGATATCTTCTTTCACCGCTAACATACTACCTGCATCATGATCAGGATCTTTCGGTGCAGCCATCGCTTGACCTCTAGACTTAACCAAGTACAAATAATCTTCTTCACTCAACACTCCCGCAGCCCACAAAGCGGTTAATTCACCAAAACTATGACCGGCGGTAAAATCAGATTGAAACCCAGCTTGTTGGAAAATAGAATACAAACCAGCACTAAAAACACCAATTGCCGGCTGTGCATATTCTGTTCTTTGTAAAGCTGCAATTTGCTCGTTTTTCTCCGCTTCATTAAAAGTTGGATGAGGGAAAACAACTTCCGAAATAGGCTGCAAATTATCTTTATTTAACAACCCATCCATCAACCCATACAACCTTCTTAAAGTTGGGAAATTCATCACCACCTCTCTACCCATTTCTAGGTATTGAGAACCTTGACCAGAGAATAAAGCCACAACTTTTCCAGCTAATTCTATCCCAGAAGCACGGTAATAAATACCCTGTGGATGTTCCCAAGAAGTTGCAGATTGTTTATTTTTCAGTAAGTCAATACTAACTTTGAGTAACTTACAAGCCTCTGCTTTATTCTCAGCTACAAAACCAATTCTCGCCGCAGTTTTAGGAATACTTAGAGATTGAGATTCGAGAACCAATTGTGAATAATATCTATCACCATCGCTAGATTGCAAATTATTAAAATTTGCTTCTAACTTATTGATTAATTCACTAGGATTGGTAGCAAATAATAACATTTCACTTGCCACATTATGTAAACGATAAGCCTCTTGTTGCTCCCCTTGATATTCTTCCAAAACTACGTGATAATTAGTGCCACCAAAACCAAAGGAACTGACACCCGCACGTCTTGGATCTTCACCTGCTGCACGTATCCAAGGTCTAGTTTCAGTGTTTAAATAAAATGAAGAATTTTCAATATCAAGCTTCGGATTTGGTTCAGTAATATTGATAGTTGGTGGTAAAATCTTGTGGTGTAAAGCTAGGGCAGTTTTCACTAAACTTGCTGCACCTGCGGCGGCTTTTGTATGTCCAATTTGGGATTTTACACTACCCAAAGCAATATGCTGTTTCTTGTTATCATATTGACTAAAGAAACTGTGTAAAGAAGCAAATTCTGTAGGATCTCCCGCCATTGTTCCCGTACCGTGAGCTTCCATTAAACCCACAGTTGCCGGCGAAAAACCAGCATCATTATAAGCACGTTCTAAGGCTTTAACTTGTCCTTCTTTTCGTGGTGCATAAATACTCTTGTAGCGACCATCGCTAGAAGTACCAATACCTTTAATTACAGCATAGATTTTATCGCCATCTCTTTGGGCATCTTCTAAGCGTTTGAGAACTAACATAGCGATACCTTCACCTAACATCATCCCATCTGATTTTGCATCAAAAGGTTTGACATTTTCGCTAGGAGAAACCGCCGGAGTTTTGCTAAAAGAAATGTAAGCCATGATGGTGTTATCGGTATCCACACCACCGGTTAACATCATATCGCTGCGATGTTCTACCAGTTCACTAATGGACATTTTTAAAGCACCAAAGGAACTAGCACAAGCAGCATCAACTACACAATTCATACCGCCAAAATTGAGACGGTTGGCAATACGTCCAGCCACAACATTTGCTAACATTCCAGGGAATGCGTTTTCATCCCATTTAACGTAAGCACTCTTAATTTTTTCGACTATTTTCTGAGTATCTTCGTCAGATAAACCGCTACTTTTAAGAACTTTTTCCCACACAGGATATTCTAATCTGGCTGATAATGGCATACCCAATTGTTTAGCCATTGCCACACCTAAAATAACCCCCACATTCTCCCGGTTAAAATCACGAGATTCACCATAACCAGCATCTTCCATTGCTTCTTTAGCAACTACTAAACTTAATAGTTGCGAGACATCAGTAACTTCTAAAATGCTGGGAGGAATCCCAAATTCCATCGGGTTAAAATCAACTTCAGGAAGAAAACCACCACGTTTACAATAGGTTTTATCTTCTGGAGTTCTGGGGTTAGGATCGTAGTAATCTTTGACGCTCCAATGGGTTTCAGGAACATCAGTAATACAGTCAGCTTTATTAACAATATTTGACCAGTATTGTCTTAGGTTTCTAGCTTGTGGCAATAGAGAAGCCATCCCCACAATAGCAATAGGATTTTGTTGCAATTGTCTGTTAATTTTGTGAGTTGACATTTGATTTTCTGACTTCATTTTTCTTTCCTCTATAAACCTAATCAAATCCTTTTCACAACTGTTAATAAGGCTCTCTAACTCTGCCAAGGCAGTATTAATTGAATCAGCAGACATCATGGCATAGAGTAATTTTGAGGATTGTTAATTGTTGAGCTACAGAACTTACTTAAATTTCTGTGGCTTACACATAAATAATTAAGCCATTTGTTCTTACCAGTATTAGTTAATTTAGCTGTGTAAGAAATCAGGCATTTTCATCCATTAACACCACACGGTAAATACTGCCTTGATTTCCCTTTTAATAATTGGATTCTTTGGTGTTTTGATGTAATTGGCTAACACTGTAAACCTGAAACGATACTATACAATGTTGTCTTTCCTTTTCTTGTTTGTTTAGAGACATTATCAGTAAAAACTCGCGTGTGTGAGAAAAGAGAGCAGGATTTAGAAAACTCCATCCAAAGAACTTAGGATATTGTAGAAACTGGTAAAATTTTCTGAACTTGTTTGGTTACTAATTGGTTAGTAAATTGGTTAGTTGTCTGATCACGGTAGATATGATGTCAGCATTTGTGTGAGCATTAAATTACCAGTGATTAGGAAAACAAGTTAATATATTTTATGACATTCAACCAATAAAAGCTGCCAAACTCGTTACAGAAATAACATCACCTTGAATCTAAATTCATGCAATGTGAAAAAATACTTAAACGGTTTTATCGAGATAAGAACAGAGTTTGTTTATGGTATTTTTTCCTTTTTACTTGCAATTCATTGAATAATTGACTTGCTGCTTTTCATTATTGAATTAATACAAAGAATAGCACAATTTGAAAAAATAGAATAGTTCACAGACAGTAAGTTTTGAAAAATATTTTTGGCTCATGAACTCAGTTTTCAATATTCTATCAGGATCATGGTATATCCCTTTACTCGAATTTGGACAATAAAAGTTTTGTTTTAGGTGTGTTATTGTCATTTGCGCTTGCATTATCAAGAGTTTTAGAGCAACTGTCTTGTAAGCAACAAATCATTAAATACACACATTGTTGATTTGAACATAAATGTTTTTTTCTCAGAGAAACATGATAATTAGGCTGTGGTATTTGATGAATTTATAAGATAACTCAGTTTGTTACTCAAATTGGTTATTTATAAAGCAAATCTTAATTTAGTAGCTGTAATTAATTGTATTAAGACCACAGGAGGAACTTGTGATGGAATCTTTATATTTTGACAACATCAATCGTTATTTGATCACAAAAATACAGATATCAAAGTTGATTCATGAACCTCTTATGTCATGTTTTCAAGAAAATATATTATTTGAGTTATTTTCAGTAACAATAACAAATAAGTCCATTTACTTTGTTGACAAAATTCATTTTTTTTGGCAGAATTAGATTGAACTTTTACAGATTTTTCGATTCACTTCTCTGGAAAATCGTTCTATCGGAAACACAAAATTATTAGTTAGCTATCTTGTATTTCTCGCTACTTTATCAAAGGCTAATTAAAGATAAAACTGATGATACTTGCAAGCTAAATCACCGAGTTCAATCACTGTTGATTTTCCGGTTCATCTTGTTACCTGTAAAGATTGCAATAAACTATCACAACACTTCATACACACAAGTAATGCGACTTATCCATTAGCTAAACTTCAGATGATAAAGGATAGGTTATTTTAGGTAAT
Organism: Sphaerospermopsis kisseleviana CS-549; assembly: GCF_028329225.1. Taxonomy (NCBI): domain Bacteria; kingdom Bacillati; phylum Cyanobacteriota; class Cyanophyceae; order Nostocales; family Aphanizomenonaceae; genus Sphaerospermopsis; species Sphaerospermopsis kisseleviana. The sequence continues at coordinate 52,070 of NZ_JAQMTI010000026.1, forward strand.
TTGCGCTATTAAAACTATACCTGAGCAAAAATAACGGGAATAAAAATATGGCAGTAAATAAAGAAAGCCAACTATTAAAAAAAGCTACCAAGCAGTGGAAAATTATTCTAGTAGTTGCAACTGCGTTAACTGCTGGTTTAGGATCTTTCTACAGTTTTTCTCAATTAAAGGGAAAATCTAATTCTCCACTTCCCGCTACTGAAAACCCATCCTCTCAACCCACTCCTGTAAAATTTGCTGTCACTGCTTTAGGAAGACTACAACCCCAAGGGGAAATTACTTATTTATCTGCTCCTAATTCCATCAACGGTGTGCGTGTAGAAAAACTATTAGTAGCAGAAGGGGATGAAGTAACAGCAGGACAAACATTAGCTTATTTAGAAAACTATGAACGTTCAAAAACTGCAATCAAACAAGCTTTTGATAAATTATTAGTTGCTAAATCTAAACTAGCACAGGTAAAAGCTGGAGCAAAACCCGGAGATATTAACGCTCAAAAAGCAACAATTACTCGGTTAGAATCACAATTAAAAGGTGAAATTGCAGTACAAAACGCGACAATTAACCGCATTCAAGCTGAAGTAGAAAATGCTCAAAAAGAGAGCGATCGCTATCAGAAATTATACAAAGATGGCGCAATTTCTGCTTCCATTGCTGATGCCAAAACTTTACAACTAAAAACAGCCCAACAACAATTAACAGAAGCAAAAGCGACACTGCAAAGAACCAAAAACACCTTACAAGATCAAATTCAAGAAGCAACTGCCAAACTCAACAGCATCAAAGAAGTACGTAGTGTAGATGTGGCATTAGCAGAAAGTGAAGTTAAAAGTGCAGAAACTGCCGTTCAACAAGCCAAAGCAGATCACGAATTAACTTACATCAAATCCCCCATAGATGGCAGAGTATTAAAAATTCATGCCAAAAATGGCGAAGTAATAGCAACTTCTGGTTTTGCAGAACTTGGTAAAACCTCAGAAATGAATGTCATTGCTGAAGTTTATCAAACAGATATTCAAAAAGTGAGAGTTGGACAAAAAGCTAATCTTACCAGTGCTGCATTTTCAGGAAAACTACAGGGAACAGTCAAAGAAATTGGCTGGCAAATTGACAAACAAAGCATCTTTAGTCTTAACCCCAACTCAGATACAGATCGCAGAATTGTCGAAGTAAAAATCGCCATTGATAAACCAGCAGACAGCCAAAAAGTATCTCGTTTAACTAACTTGCAGGTAGACGTTGCTATTCAGATTTAGTCATTAGTAGGTGATTGGGAAAATTAACTAATGCCCAATGCCCCATGCCCAACTAATGACTAATATCTAATGAGTAATATCTAATAACAAAATATATGACCATCAAAATACCTTTAGCATGGCTACAGTTAGCCCAGCAAAAACTCCGTTTTGTTGTCGCTGTAGCCGGAATAGCCTTTATTGTGCTGCTGATGTTTATTCAACTTGGTTTCCAAGATGCACTTTATTCTAGTGCTACAGCAGTACATCAAAATCTCAAAGGAGACTTATTTTTAGTTAGTTCTCAATACAAATCTTTGACCTCAAATCAAAGTTTTAATCGCAATCGTTTATATCAAACATTAGGGTTTAATGGTGTAGAATCAGTTAGCCCGATGTATTTGCAATTTGCAAAGCTAAAAAATCCAGAAACAGGCGAGAAATATTCTATTTATGTCATTGGTTTTGACCCCGGTAGACCAGTGATGAATATTCCCGAAGTGGAGCAGAATTTAGATAAACTCAAAATTCCTGATGTCATGTTGTTTGACAGATCCTCACGCCCTGAATTTGGTCCCATAGCCAAAAATTTTGAGAGAGGAAATACAGAACAAAAAATAGAAATTTTCGCATTTGATGCCTTGCAAGGTTATCGAGTCAGAGTAGGGGGTTTATTTAGTTTGGGTCCCTCCTTTGGTGTCGATGGCAATTTAATTGTCAGTGACTCAACTTTTGTAAAAATCAATCCCCTTGTACGTCCATCAGAAAAAATAGATGTAGGTATTGTTAAACTGAAACCAGGTGTTGATCCCAAAGAAGTGTTAAAAAAATTGCGGGACAATATACCTAATGATGTACAAATTTTCACTCGTCAACAATTCATTGATTTTGAAAAAGAATATTGGGCTTCTAGAACACCCATTGGCTTTATTTTAAACTTAATGTTGACAATGGCTTCTGTCGTTGGCGTAGTCATTGTTTATCAAATTCTTTATAGCAATATTGCTACCCAATTTATTGCCTACGCCACCTTAAAAGCTATCGGTTATGCCAATGGCTATTTATTAAATGTAGTTTTTCAACAGGCACTCATTCTAGCTTTACTAGCTTATTTCCCAGGATTTATTATTTCAGTTGCTTTATATGATTTTGCTATGGAAGCAACTAAATTACCCATCGTGATGACTTCTAATAATGCCATACTTGTTCTTACCTCTACAGTTTTGATTTGCATCACTTCCGGCGCATTAGCAATTAATAAACTGCGCTCCGCAGATCCAGCAGATATTTTCTAAATCGTCAATAAATTAACTCAGAATATTCACTAATCAATACTATGGACATCAAAAACAAAACCATTCTCATTACCGGCACTGACGAATTTATTGGCTCTCGTGCAGCAGAATTAGCAATATCTCAAGGCATGAAAGTCAAAGGTTTACAAACTTCTCAAGTACAGGATAAAAACCTCCAAAACTTAGGAGTAGAAATTATTGTTGGTAGCATCACTGACGATAAAATAGCCCAAAAAGCTTGTCAGGGAGTAGACATTATTTTACACACTGCCCAACTAGCAGAAGAAGCAGGAGACATTAAAAGTTTTCGAGAAATTAATGTAGGAGGTACTGTCAACATAGCTAAAGCTGCTAAACAAGCAGGTGTGAAAACATTTGTTCATCTTTCCACTGTCTTAGTTTATGGCTTTAACTATAGCGATAATATTGCCGAAATAGGAACATTATCTAGTGATAATAACCCCTATTGTCAAACTAAAATTGAAGCAGAAACAGAAGTTTTAAAACTTAACTCATCCCCAGATTTTGGAGTGATCATAATTCGCGCTGGAGATGTTTATGGTCCGGGTAGTATTCCTTGGATAGTGCGCCCAGTATTAATGATGCGTCAAAAATTATTTGCCTATGCCAATGATGGTAAAGGTGTGATGAATCATCTTTATGTTGATAACTTAATTGATGCCATCTTTTTAGCAATAGAAAAAGAAGCTTATGGCGAAATATTTAATATTACAGATGGTGAAAAAACTTCTTGGAAAGAATATTTTATTCACCTCGCAGCAATGGAAGGTTTACCTGCTCCCATGTCCTTGCCTAAGGAAGAAATGAAATTGTTTCTTAAAGTGCGTAACCAAGGACAAAAACTATTTCGCAAAAAAGCTGATATCCTCCCAGAGTCAGTAGACTTTATGAGTCGTCCTTATGCTTATTCTATTGCTAAAGCTACAAGTTTATTAAACTATAAACCCAAAGTTGATTTAGAAGAAGGCATGAAACGTACTCATCAATGGTTACAAAAAACCGACATCCAAAAATTGATGAAATAAGTAATCAGTAATGTAAGTATTCAGCTATCAGTCATCAGCCCATAGCCAGGATTCAGGCGTTTTTAGTTCAGGAATGTTATCTACATCTATTTCTTTTGATTCTTTTTATTTCAATCTTTCATTTACATAGCTGATAACTGACGGCTGAATGCTTACTCAGTAATATATTTTTGTCGGGAATGGCGTATGTATAAACCTCAAGCAAAATTAAGTATTGGATTACCTGTATACAACGGCGAAAAATTTATAAAACAGTCTCTAGATTCTCTGCTAAATCAGACATTTAGTGATTTTGAGTTAATTATTTCAGATAACGCTTCCACAGATAATACTGAAGAAATTTGTAGAAATTACGCTGCACAAGATCATCGCATTCGTTACTATCGTAATCCTACTAATATCGGTTGCGCTTGTAATTTTAACCGCGTTTTTGAATTATCGAATAGTGAATACTTTAAATGGGCAGCTTACGACGATTTACACGCTCCTGATTTTCTCAGTAAATGTATACAGGTACTTGAGGAAAATCCACATTATATCTTATGCCATTTCCACACATATCTGATTGATGAACAGGGTAATTTTTTCCAAAACTATGAAATTAAACTCAATACTAACTCAGAAAAAACACAGATCAGATTTGAAGAATTCCTCACTAAACATCTCTGTTATCAAATGTATGGAGTCATTCGCAAAAGTTCCTTACAAAAAATCACTCCTATGGGTGGTTATGGCAATGCAGATGGAATTTTATTATTAAGACTTGGTACAGTTGGCCAGTTTTATGAAATTCCCGAATACTTATTTTTTGCCAGGATTCATCCCCAACAATCTTTGAGTATGTTTTTTCCAAGTTACCTGTCTTTTACTCAGAAAGATCCTCAATATTCATTAGATATGTTACCAGATTTCTATGAGTATTCAATTTGGTTTGATTCAGGTAACAAAGGCAAACTTTTATTTCCCCATTGGCGCATTCTCAAAGAATATTTACTTTCAGTCAGTCAAAGTTCACTGAATTTATATGAGCAAATATTGTGTTATTTGATTATTGTTAAAAAGCTATCTGGAACAGAATCTTTATTACTTAAAGATTTGTGGATGGCTGCTAAAATTTTGCGTTCCCCAAGAACCAAAACCAAGAGTAATTTAAGTTTGGCTAATGAATATTTAAGCAATTAATCTACAGGCTATATCTCACAGCTTATGTTAAAAATATCTCGCCTTTCTTATCTATTGCTGACGACTGTTTTAAGTTTCAGTTGTGCTAACACTGCCCATGCACAAACTACCACGGCATTAACTGTAGTCGTGAATGGAATAAGTAACAAAACAGGTGAAATTTGTTTCCGAATTTATAACTCTGAAAAAGGCTTTCCTATGAGTAGTTCTAGTGAAGTTCAAAGTGGCTGCACTAAAATTACTGGTAGTTCTGTGAAAAAAGTATTTTCTGGTTTAAAACCAGGAACTTATGCAGTAGCAGTAGTTGATGATCAAAATGGCGATCGCAAACTCAATAAAGACTTTTTTGGTATTCCCACAGAAGGTTTTGGTATTTCCAGAAATCCCATTGTCTCTATCCAAACTGGTACACCAAAATTTAAACAAGCCAGTTTTAAAATGACTAAAAATACCACCATTAACATCAACATGAAATATTCCCTTGATCCATAAGTAATTGGTGATTTGTGACTGGTGACTGGTGACTGGTGACTGGTGACTGGTGATTGGGTTATTTACCTCCCCATTACCAATTACCTATTACCAATTACCTATTACCAATTACCTATTACCTATTACCAATTACCTATTACCTATTACCTATTCCCTATTCCCTATTCCCTATTCCCCATGACTAATGACTAATGAAAGATTTGACCGCATTTCTGTCTAATTCTTTGATAGGTTGGCTGGTAATTCAGGTATGTTTAATGCTAATATTTTTATGGTATTTGCGAACCTATAAACAACCATTCTTATCAGATAACCAACTACCAAAAACGGCAGTAATTCTTTGTTTACGAGGTGCTGATCCATTTTTACCTAATTGTGTGCGATCGCTCTTAAATCAAAACTACCCAGAGTACGATTTAAAGCTGATCATTGATAGTCCAGAAGATCCAGCTTTTAAAATTGCCAAAGAAGTCATCGCTGAAACTAAAGCCACTAATTTCCAAATTAGCACCCTCAGAACAGTACGTCATAATTGTAGTCTCAAATGCAGTTCTTTAGTACAAGCAGTTTCCGATTTAGATGACTCTTACCAAGTAATTGCCTTAGTAGATGCTGATACCATCGTCCACAAAAATTGGTTAAGAGAATTAGTTAGTCCCCTCACCGATGAAAAAGTGGGAATAACAACAGGAAACCGTTGGTATGTACCCACAGGAAAATATTGGGGTTCTTTAATACGCTACGCTGGTAACGTTTCTACTGTCGTGCAAATGTTCCTCTTTCAAGTTCCTTGGGGTGGGAGTTTAGCAATTAAAAAACACCTCCTCCAACAAACAGAAATACTGGAAAAATGGGGAGCAGCATTTGGTGACGATATGCTCCTACACAAAGTCATCAAAAAACACGGATGGAAAATTAAATTTGTCCCTTCTTTGTTAATGGTAAACCGAGAAGAAAGCAATTTATCTACTTTATTTCCATCTCTCCAACGCTTAATACTTTGTTCTCGACTTTATCACCCCAATTGGTTAGCATTAGTCAGTGATGCAGTTTCCAGTATTCTCTTTCCTACCCTCACCATTTTCTTAGCTTTAGGATTGTTTTTAGCCACAGAATGGAATACAGCATTTTCCTTATTTAAATCCTATAGCATCTACACAATTGGATTACTCTTGTTAATGCTAGTCATGGAACTAGGAGTACAAGAAATAATTCGCTCTCAAGGACAACCAATTCCAGAAATTTCACTCACCAACATCCTCAAAATGTTCATTGCTATTCCTTTAACACAATGGGTTTATGGTTTAGCAATGTTATCTTCTCTGGGGATGTCAACAGTGACATGGCGAGGACTTACCTATAAAATTCAAAGTCCCTGGCATATTCGCTTAGTTGAATATCATCCTTATCAATGGTTAGATCAACCAATTGATCCGAAAATTTCTCTCTAGTCATACTCTTGATAGAAATTCAGAAGCTTGTCTGTAATTTGATTGGGAATTATAATTGGGAATTTTATTAATTATCAGCGCAAAAACCAAAAGTTTCATGATAGTTCCTGCGTAAATCCTGAAACCAGCACTAAAATCATTGAAACAAAAATGACAAAACAAACCCTCCGCATTGCCTTATTTACTGGCTTATATTCTCCTTTCTTAACAGGAGTATCCGTTGCTGTACATCAGCGCGTCCATTGGTTACTTGAACAAGGACACGAAGTTTTTCTTATTCACCCACAAATCAATAATAAGTTCAGTAAACAAGTTGGGAAACGTCCAATGGCAGGACTAGAAGAACTACAATCTTTTGCCAACTTTTCCTCCTATGCTTTTCCCACAGAACCGCTAATATTCTATAAATCTCTGCCCCAACCTCTAAACTATCGTCATTGGAGCGATACTCAATTACTAGAAAAGTTTCAACCTGATATCATTGTAGTTGAAGAAGCAGCCCAAATGAGAGGGCTATATTCAGTTTTTCTGCAAGGTTATGGCAGACCTGTAGGAGTTGATTATGCGAAACGTACTAAAACACCCATCATCTCCGTTTTTCATACCGATATCGTTGCCTATATCCGATATTATTTAGGTGATTTCCTATTCGGATTGATGCGTCCCATAATTCCATTATTAGTTAAGCAATTTAGTAATGCTTACACCCTCAATATATTTTCTTCTAGGGAACAACTTTCCAAGTACCAAAAACTAGAATGTCTACGCGGTGAATACGTCCCCTATCAAGGAATTAACTGTGAAAAATTCCATCCCCGCAACATCTGTTATGATCCAATTCCTAACGATAAAAGACCTACAATTTTATTTGTAGGACGCATCACTGCCGAGAAAAATGTCACACAACTTTTAGATGCTTATCCCTTGATAGCTGCTCAAATTCCTGATGTCCATTTAGTCATCGTTGGTAGCGGTCCATTAGATCAAGAAATTCGTCGTCGCGCTCAAAAATTCCTCCACGGTGTAACGCTTTGGGGTGAGTCCCACGGTACTGAACTTTTAGGATGGTTTGCTAGAGCAGATGTTTTTATTAACCCTTCAGTAACGGAAAACTTCTGCACTACAAATAACGAAGCTTTAGCATCAGGAACTCCTGTAGTCGCCGCTATGGCTCCCTCAACCACTGAACAAGTAACAGTTGGTTATAATGGTTTTCTAGCTCAACCCAACAACGCCCAAGATTTCGCCGAGAAGATAATTGCAATACTGCAAAATCCTGAACTCAAAGCCCAATTATCTGCACAAGCTCGTCCTTCTATCTTAGAGTTTGATTGGTCAGTATGTAGCCAAAAATTTGAAGATAAGCTATACCAGTTAGTTGGTATACCCCAAATAGTTAAGTCTTCCTCATAATTATTAGCACCCACAGGTTAAAAAAAGCCAATTTGGCTACATATCTTTGATTATGTTTGGTAGAGTATTCCAGTAATTGACCTGTGGGCTTTTAGGTTACAAGTTGCAGACACGAGCAAACTTTGCCACGGTTTTATCAGCAGAGACATGACCTACTCTCACTGATGATCATCCTGGTATTGCCCTCAACTGTGCCTAAAAATCTTTAGACCTCATAAGTCATGACTTATGGGGTTTTTATTATCTTACTACTCAGCAGTCAGCTTTTTAACTTAACCAATATTTTCAACATCTTTACTCCTCAATCTTCACTCCTGAATGACCACACAATTACAGACAAAATTACAGGAATTTTGTCTCAAGTTTTTGATATTTAAATGCACTCTTATGTCAAGATTAAATTCTTAGCAACTACATAAACTAGAAAATGTGTTATTTCTCAGACATAATTACTGCTATTATGTCTCAAGATTTACAGTTAGAGTATTGATTTTTCATATTTTTGCAGCAAAAATACAAAGTAAGTCTAACATCTTGTAGGCTCTCTTGGTGACAACTTAACCTTATCCAATGTCCATAGTCCGCACCTGCGGACTTTTTTTAGAATTGTTGCAATACTCCAATTGCAGCAAAGTTGTGTTGTAATAAAAATTACACTTGAATAAACTGTTACACAGCTAGGTTGTATAATCATAATATTATGAACTCTTGTGCAACAGGCAAGATGCCTGTTCCACTTATACAAATTAAATGCACAACAGCTTATAATTGTTTAAAAGCAAATAATTATGATCCAAAAACATTAAGTCATAATCGTCAAAGTCCTTATGTTTTAACTGAGGAAACAGGCATAAATTTAGCTTTGTTATTTCAGACGATTCAACCACTTTCTAAACCAGAAAGAATTGCTAATATTGCCCAAGGAATAAAAGCTATGAGTTATGAGGAATACCATTATTGGTTTGCTAAGATTAGTAACGGGAAGCATAGTCAGGCGTTAAAAGCGATTAAGGTATTATTGGGAGATTAATAAACTTATATTGGGGTATCTTATGTTTCCTATTCCAGATTTTTCGTATTTTGCAGTACCGGGTTTTATTCCTCAAATGAGGAGTTATCCTAATATGTCTTCATCACTAATTTTGCATAATAAAAATAATGATCAATGGGATTTAGTATTAAGACAGGAAGATGCTTATTTAATAACTTGGCTGCATGAAAAAAGTGGAAAAATACATAATATTTATTTTCCCTATGCTCCCAACCATAATTTTTTAATTCTTAATAGTAAACATATTATGGATATAGTTGAGCCAGCCAAAAATAGAATACATAACTTTCTTGTGGAATTAGGAGTTGATGATGTTGAAGAATATATGATAGATAGTGACGAATGGTTATCTGTACTCTTTAGTCTTGGACATCATCACCATCGAGCGGCAGAAATTGCAGCGTCTTGTTTTCAAATTCCTTCAGACCGATTTCCGGTTATATTAGTTTGGTCTAATTTAGATAGTCAAACTTTAATTAAAATAATGCCAAATTCGTCTGATGAAAATATCACTGAATATGTTAAATCACTTTATTGGTCAATCACTATGGCTACTCAAGATTTAGTTAAAAATGGGAAAAATATACCCATAGATAAATTATTAGAAAGGATTAAAAGTAAATTAAACGAATCACACCACATAAAAAATTATCCTAGAAAAATCAAGTCAATACAAACATTTAGAGCAACTAAAAGTATAGCCCGTATTTTAGAGGAGATAGGTGAGGCATATAAAGATGAATTTAATGATGCTATATTGAATTTTGAAGATACTGTTAAAAATATCATTGATACCAAATCAATTATTGAATTTTCAGATGAATCAAAAAATAAAATTATCAGAAAAATGGTTGATATTGGATTTTACAAGGTTAGAGAAGGTGGTAATCATGAGGTTTGGCAGCATCCTAAATTAAACAAACCTACTCCAGTTCCTCGACATAGAAACTTATCTAATTTTGTTATTCGTAGTATTGAAAAAGATATTCAATTGGCGACGAGTGCTTAAAAACGCATTAGTTCTGGATAACTGATTTTGTCTTGTTGAAATAACATAATGACAATTTGCTGTAAAAATTCGTCCTCTGATAAACCACGTGCTTTCACAATTTCTTCAGAAATTACTAAACTCATTTTTCCTCCAGCAATTATTATTAATAACTTTTAAGCTGTTGTGCATTTAATTTGTATAAGTGGAACAGGCATCTTGCCTGTTAAACAAGAGTTTAGAATATTAGGATTATACAATTTAGCTGTGTAACAGCTTACTATTCGTTGCCGTTGTTTTTATTTTAGGCAATATTGATAAATTTGGTAAATTCGCAAATGCTGTCTATAGGATACTCTTAACGTAGTCTCTTGTAAAGAAGCGATCGCACTTTGAGTAAAACTTACTAAAATAGAACAAACTGATGTTGTAATGAGGTCAGCTATTTTGCTTTTTATTTGGATAATGAATGCAAGCAAGATGCTTGCGCTACTGTATTTTTGAGTAGGGTAATTTATGAATTACCCTTTTGTGATGTTTTACGTAAGTAGTCAGCCATACTAAACCTACGAGAATAGCGATGACTTATTTTTTCCTTCTTTTTTTGGTTTGTTGATAAAACTAATACTCTGATTGCTAAGTACCAGCTTGAAAAATCTGGTTAGCAGTTAAGGACACATCTGGAAAGGTTGCTGAAATTATCCGGTCATGACCTCTAAACTGACTAACTTGATATTCCCCCTCAACTAACGAGTAAATCGAGATAGCTGGTTGTTTAGGATTGCCAAGAAAACGCCTACCTCCGAATGCAGCGTAGTCTACTATCCAGTATTCTGGAATACCTACGGCTTCGTATTGTCCCAGTTTGGTGAAATAGTCATCACGCCAATTAGTGCTAACCACCTCAATCACCAAGGGGATTGACGCGCCCTGAGTAACTGTAGATTGTTTTTTCCACAGTGGTTCATTCACAAGATTGGGGCGACTGACCACCAATATATCTGGTGAATAACCGGATTCATTTTCAGGTGGTTTGACAAGAGCAGTTTTGGGAATGAAGTAGGGAAGATGTAATCGCTTGATATCGGCAGATATTTCTAGTGCCAAAAAACCGACAACATCTTCATGATCTCCTGTAGGCTGTGACATCTCAATAATTACCCCATCATGCAGTTCATACTGTCCCCCTTCTGGTTTCCATTGGGCAAATTCCTCAAAGGTTACTAGCTTGGTTTTAGGTAAGGCTTGAACCATAATTTTACCTACCTTTCTGTTTTCGGCGTTATTGGTTGGCGATGACAAAACGCCCACTATTTTACAATCCCTTGGAGGTAAGCTGTTGTGCCTTTAACTTGAATAATCAATACAAGGAAGATGCTTGTGCTACTGTAACTTCAGGTTTTTGATTATACAGTTTAGCTGCACATCAACTTATTAATTCGTCTGGAATTTTTATCAATATTTGAGTCATTGATAAACCTTAGAGATTAATGTTGTTTTACTAACATTTTTTACTAACATTATAGCCTGTTTTTGAATTATAACAACTAGACGCAAACGCGATCGCTTGAATCAGTTACCGAAAGGCTGAAGTCCAGAAAACAAGTTTCGTGAAGAAACCAGTTTTCTAGATATTGTCACAGAAGGAAATTTTGGCACGCTTACTTTCGTTCTGTTTTGCGTAAGTCCTCACCTATACTAAACCCAGCAGAATAGCGATCGCTCCCAGTAAGGAATGACTAATAATAATACTATATAAATTACGAAACTTTGCGTAGTTCCAGCCCCAAATTATACCTATAATTAATGTAAATACCAGCGTCGGTATATCTTTATAAATCAGATGTACAAAACTGTAAAGTAAGCTAGAGAGTATAATTTGTACCCAAGTTGCAAATTTTGCTCTCTTAAAAATAGCAAATAAAAACCCCCGATATAAAAACTCTTGGATGGGAGAAGATACACCCACAAAGAAAAGGTAAAATAGCCATTGATATGCTGAGTTATCTAACCGTGATCCATGAGTTAAATAATAAATAAACATGAACGCAGTAAAGATTAATGTTGGTAAAGCGATCGCTGTCAAAGATTTTTTTAAGTTATTATTTGTAAATCCTAATTCTACAGGAGAAAATCGGTATAAATAGGCGATCGCTACTACGACTATAGCTGCCAAAATTAGCACATAAAACCGCCAGGAAAAAGGAATTACTTCTAAAAATACAAGTAAAATTGGTAGAATGTATATCAAAAATACAATCAGAATTACTTTTTGTCGTTCTTGAACAAGTTGCTTATTTTTAGGTAAATGAACCATATTTTTTTATCTCACGCAAAGACGCAAAGAGGCAAAGACGCAAAGGGGAATTAAGGGATATTATGGGGATCTGATATTTAATCATCACTTACTCGCAAATCAATCCAACGGACAAGTAAGCAAAATAAAGGAGCAAAAAACACGATACTGGCAAACCAAGGAGTTAAAGGATTGGTGCTATTCATCCCAAACAAGTGATCAATAATAGAAACACCAAAAATACTACTTAATACAGTAAAACCTAAACTACCTAATAAAAATGACAATAAAATAGGCTGATATTTTTGGGTAGCACTTTTGTATATACTGCTAATAGTAGTGAAAAATAAAATGGCAATAATCGCATAAGTAATCACATTAATTCCAGCTAGAGTACCTCGGAAATCAGAGGAAAATAAGAGACTTTTGGTATGTTCTATACTATAGCTTTGAAAAGGCAACCATAGGAGAATACCTAACTCACAAATAATCAGATAAGTGAGGTATTTATTTTTATTAAAGATGGAATCTGGAGCAAAAAGAATATTTGACACCAGTGCTACAAGTTGAACACCACAAGCAACAATACTGAGAAAATTGAGAATGTAAAACGATCTACTTAGGGAAAAATATTGATGATTTTGTTGCCAAACTTGATAGGATGTGGCAATTCTTAAAAGTCCTTGATTTCTTCTGCAAAATTAAGTTTTTCATCACCAAATACTACTAATATCCGAGCAGTTGCTTTTAATTGTGCTGTTTGTTTTTGTGTCAACCGTTTAAAATTAGTCGCACTAATGGCAACTTCTACCCCATTGCTAGTATACCCTGCCAAAGTATCCCACTCTTGCCAAGGAAGTCCTCGTAATTGTCTATCTTCTGTTTGAACAATAATTTGAACTTCATCTTTTTGACTTATTTTCTCCCTAAATTGTTCCAAAACCAAACTTACACGAGGATCTGGTTGTCCATTTTCATCAACCCAACCATCCCTACTTAACCATTTGTTTAATTCTGCTTTCAAAGCATTGGCTAATTCTGTTAGATTAATGACCCCAAAAGTGCGATTTTCCTGGTTTTTAACAACTTTGCGATCGCCTTGTAAACCAATATAATCTTGCCAATCTTTAAACTTATTTGATAAAGATTTTGGTAGAGGAGAAAGAAAAGAAACCAGTTCTTCTATTTGTCCATATTGATCATAAATAGCAAGAGTGACAGGTAAAACTTCAGAATTATTGATTTGCACCCTACCACCAATTTTAAAGGAGATTTTCCAAGTCATAAACACTCCTTTTTAAGCAATGAAATATTCTCTAATAAAACTTTCTCCTATCCGCAATTCTACCCAAAATTCTTCACCTGGAGATAATTCTAGGGGTATAGATATCAAATCACCAGATTTATTTACTGTTTCTGTATGTGTATGTGATCCATCTGGTACACTCACTTGCATACCCATAGGTAAAAAAGTATTTTCACTTTGAATAGTGACTATAACATTAACTAATTCCTCACTGGGTTGGGAAACGGAAAGCTGCATTTTAAATATTTGTCCTGCTAGGGAGATATTTTTATTGCAGATAGCATTTCTCAGATTCCGCGTTGCAGGTTGCCAATCTCCCTCATAAATATTATTCAACCAATTTCTTAAATAAGTAATTTTTTTTTCTGTAAATTCTAGGGATATCTCATCAATTTCTGCTGTTTCTACTGGTAAAGATGTTTCTTTCTCAGATAAATAATCAATCAGAGCATCCATAGATTGTAAATCTGTTATTTCTAATTCTTCATGTTTAGTATCAAAAGCAGGTAAAAAACCCAGCAATACGGCTTCTTTTTCTGAATCAGCAATTTCTATAAATAAATAGCCGATGTTATTACTAACAATATTACTAACAATATCAGATGGTAAAATTATTTCTTTTTGTTCTTTTTTAATGACACAACATTCTAAATTACCTAATCCTAATAATTCTAATTCATTAGCTTCACTCCATAAACGTTGAATGACATCCCATCTTTCTGTCCGATTCAGATTAGTCTTAAAACCAAGTATCTGAAAATAAGCATCAGCAACAAATACAGCCAAGGTATTCAAATAAATTCTTTGTTGTATATTTGGTGTAAAATATTGTGCTGCATAAGTTCTAGCTTGGTGGCGAAAGGATGCAGTAATGGGAAAGGTAATAGCTAAATCATGTAATACATTTAGTTTATTTAGTTTATCATTCATTGTTTTCTTCTCCAAATAATTTTTGATTTTCTGCTAACCATTTTTGCAGTAATGGTTCACATTTTCTATTCCAATGGGATCTCAGCGAACCCTGCGGTGATCCAACTTCATCAGCTATTTCTTGCCATTTTTTTCCTTGGATACGGTTCAGTTCAGCAAATAATTGACAGTTAGCTTTTGGGTTATCTCTGATGTGACAATCTTTGAGAACATTATCAGGATCTTCTATAATCCATTGCTTAAATAATTCCCAAGTTGCAATGAGTAAAGTCGCATCTATAGGAGAAACTCTTTGCTCTAATGGATCAATAGATATTTCATCATTTTGTAAGACAGACTGTATGCGATTTTTATAACCGTTGACTGTTCTTATTTCATCTCTGTACTTATTTATTAGACACCTGTTAAACCAGTGTAGAAATAATCCCCGATCTGGATCATACTTCTCACATAATGTTTTACTAAATAAATCAACCAGAGTTTTTTGTAATGCTTCTTCATAAATATCCTCGTTGTTGTCATTCCCTGCTGATGGCCTCCAAATACGTCCTGATTTGAGAAGCGATCGCAGTAAACCGTTGATTGCTTGACGGTGCTGGCGGGTGTCTTTGGAATACTTGCAAGCTTCTTTGACGAGGATTTGCAGGTGGAGGTTTAGATCATCCATATACTTATGACATTTTAGTAAGAGCATCATTAAGTATAGAATAATCTCTACTATTATTTATACGAAGAATAGTTAACTCCTGTTGCAAATATTTGTTTATATTTATTTATGGTTTTTATGGTTTTTTGGAGGGCGATCGCTGCGATCGCGCTGATCCGATATAATAGTATAAATACTATCAACAAGTCTTGACTATGCAGATTAGTGAAGAAATTACAATCAAAGTGAGTCCTAAAGTTGCTTAAGCCTATCAAAAAGCAACAGAACGGAAAAAGCAATCTTTGGCAACGCTGGTTAGTTTATTTTTACGAGAGGATCTGAATGAGGAAGTTGATTTTCTTGGTAAATTGATGGATGAAATTCTTGTACTGAGCGAAGCCGAAGTAGCGATAGAGTAGTTTCCAGAGACTTGACACCAGAAATTTTGGAGACAATTCTGAATGAATAATCTCCCTAAATATGTCTTAGATAAGCTGTTATGCAGCTAAACTGTATAATCTTAATATTCTTAAGTCTTGTGGAACAGGCATCTTGCCTGTTAACCTTATATAAATTAAATGCACAACAGCTTACCAATATTATTGTTAGTTAGACAATTTTTAGAGATGGAATAATTTGGGTTGATATTGGGTTTTGTTGATTCAACCAACCAAAAAGCGATCGCCTCTTACACATTACTATCATCACATTTTCAACATTATTCAGGACTTACGCAAAAAAGACCGAAAGTAGGGGTAATGTCCTTCGGGAAGCAAGCTACATGAATTACCCCTACAAACTAATTTTGAGTCTGATCTTGTCCATTCGCTGAGGCTGTCATGAATACGCAACCATGCTCCGTCCTTCAGATATCTATTGAGTCGGTTTAGCAATATCTCCGACTTTAAATTTTCCACCACTAGTAATTTTGCCAACACTAGATGTACCATCTACCTCAACTAATTCAATTATGCCAATTGGTTGAGTAACATTGCGAATAACTTTACCTGTAGTGGGGTCTTTAACTTGTTTTGTTACCCTTTCAATTGATAACTTCATTCCCACTCGATAACCATCTGATTTGCCTTTGTTTAAAATCACAGTATTTCCTGTGGCATCAGCTACGGTAGCGGTGACACTTGGTAAAGATTTTGGCAAAGATGCTAAATCTGTTGATTTATTATTTAATTCCGTAACGACTTGATCGATGGCTTTCTCTGTTGCCTTTGTTAATAACTTACTTTCATTAACTGTTACTGAACCTCCACCAAATGGACCAACTCTAACTTGAGTATCTGACTGACTATCATTACCATTACCTTCGGCAACAAATAATATTTCTGATGTAGTAGTATTCACGATCCGGATATTCAATTTGACGTAAGCATCTGTATCAGTAGATGCTGCTCCCAATCCTAAAAATCCTCCTCCAGAGCGCCGTTGTTGAAGGTCAAATTGAGTTACTGAGCCAATTATAACTGCTTCTACACCTAAAATCTTACCAATTTGAGCCGCAGTACCAGCATCAACTCGTCCAGAATCACCGAAATTTTGTTCCCTCAAAATAGCGTCTATTTGACTGCGTTCAATGACAGAAAAATTACCATCTTTGACTAATCTGTTGACTAGGATATCACTTACACCCTTGCTTCCTCCTTGTAAAATAGATAACAGATTAGGGTTGCTAACACTGCTGAAATCAAAATCAAGAACGGCAATTCTCACTTTTTCTTTACTTGCCAATCTAAAGTTTCTTGAGGAATTATTACTTTGGGCAATTTTTGGTATTTCATTTGCATTAGCCTGTTTACCCTCAAAAATTCCTGAACTGAGAATTAAACATGAGGTAATCACGGGCAAATATAAGCTAAACACTAAAGTCGTATTTCTACAGCAACGAATTTGATTCATCTATTTATCCTTGTTAAGCGAATATAGAGCAATACTCAGGTCAGTTGTAAAACCCTGGTTGTAATCTTGAAAAATCAATCAATTTTCACTGTATTAACCATAATTTCCAATTCTTGTGAAATGAATGTTTGATGAGTGATAAAGTAAATTGCTGAACTAGATGTAAATACTAAATACTGTTTACAATCTATATACGAACCAGATTCACTCGGTGTTGCAAAAAGGTAAAAAAATTTCAAGATTGTGACAACTTCCTCCTGACTCCTGTACAGGTCGAGCCAAAAACGCTGGTAATCCAAAGTAATTATCTAAAATTGTCCTTGCAGCATTCTACCTTTGATTTTACGGACATAATTACCTTTAGTATTTATACATTCCTGCATTCTCTTATTTTGCGCTGGAGTACTGCGAGAATCAGAGTTATTTCCTGCTAATAATCCCCAAGCACTAGAAACATTATCACTGAATGCAGCTAAAACAGTAGAATATTTGCTTAAAAATTCATACTCTGGTAATTCTCTAACATTCATTACCTGGATTTCCTGATTATTGCCATCAATGTAAAGTTTACCTCCTCGATTTGATACGCTACTAATCATAATTTCTTCTCGTCCACGATAGTTATTAGGTGGTCCATCAACTATTTTGATGCAAATTTTTCCATTACGATTTAAAATCTCTCTCCTAGAGTTATTAAACATAGTTCCTGGGGTATAATAAGCACCTGAAGGAAGTTTAGATTCTGGTTTGGGTGATGCAAATGCTAAGGGTGATATTGATGTAATTAATGCAGTTGTGATTGTGAAATTGATAAACAAGTTTTTCATTTTTTTCTCCAATAATTTTTGTGAGGTATTATCTGTTATCTAAATGCAAACTGTTTGTCCCCAAACTGTTTTGATTTTTGTTCCTGTATCAACACATTAGGTATTAAGAATTTGCCGACTTTCCCAGATTTATTACAAATCCAAATCAACTTTACATCTTCTGGCAAATTCCAAGGAATTTCGAGAAAGTTGCTTGATAGCTTTTTCCCTCTTACTGTTTAACCAAGCTTTGAGAATAAATGAAATAGCCATCAACGGACCAATGATAAAAAAAGCATAAATCCAAAGATCTGCTACCGTTAACATGATCCCAAGAACAAATGCAATTCCAATTAATCCAAATCCTGCTAAACCTCCAAACATGGATGAGATAAAATCCATTACATTTGTAACAAACCAAACAACACCATCTGAAATTAAAATAACCCCTTTCAGTATTTTATTGACTTGCCGTGCATAATCATCAGCCAATTTACTCACTTCTGCTTTATCTGCTTGTAAAGCATCAATATCCGCCATGTACGTGAACAGCTTGTGAAATTCACCATCATCTTTGATAGCAATGATAGTAAATTCATTTTCATTCTGCATTAACATCTTCAGTATTATGGGAATACCCAACACTTCTGATGTTTCAGTATATTGCATTACATTTGACATTTTGACTCCAAAACTTTGTAAGTAAATATTCTGCGGTTTATAGCCAGCACAGGAGTTACCAAAATAGGCTTACTTTATATACGCTCACTGTTTCTCCTGTGTTGCAAATAGTGAGGAAATTTTTTTTAAATACCTCTAATCTTTGATTCATATGGGTTTTAGGTTTATTCAGTATCTGCTAAGTAGAACTAAGTAAAGCCAAATAAAGCGATCACACCACATTATTTCACTAACAACTAACAGCAAGTTATTTATTTCAGTCAAATTTAGCAAATATGGGCTTATATTAAATTCATAGATTGTTTAAGTTTATGATTTTTATACAAAAAACATTAACTTCAATAAATTGAACTAGGAGCGAACTGCTTGCAGCAGCGCTTCGCTATCGCTCTTTGATCCCACATTCCGCACTTCAAATTGTAGTACATATACAAGTATTATAAGCAGCATAAAGACTTAAATATAAATACGCAATTAAGACAGTAAAAATATAGACGTTAATTTACATTTGACTACTAAAGAGAAATTCATAGGGCATTGATAATAAATTCAGGAAAAAAATGAGAGAATAAGACTGAATTAAATAAAAATGCCAAGAAATATGAATTACCAAAAAGAAGAAATGGAGCGAAAGTAATTTAAAATTAATGTCAAACATGAAATGGATAAGTCGAGTACCATTATCCATTAAAAAAGCCAAGATAAGAGTAAAAGCCTTTATAAATAAAGACCTGAAAGCCTGTAAAATAAAGGGTTATGGTTCGACTGCGCTCACCAACCATAGCTATCTCGAAGAGAAAGTATCTTATGGAGGAATAGAGCAAAGATGGTTATTAGTAGAAAGTGCAGAAAGAAAAAAAGCAGACTTAAATAAACTAGACAAAAAAATCCAAGAAGAGTTATTAAAAGCTAACAAACAAATAGCGAAATTAGAACAGGAAGAATTTACAGATAAATCTTTGACCGAATTAAAAGTCAAAGAAATAACAACCAAATTAAAATATCATCAAATATCAGACCCTCGAATTACTGAAACCAATAAAGGAAAAACAACAGTTTATAGAGTGAAATGTAAATTAAGAGAAAATCAGGAGTTAATTACACAACAGCAAAACTCTTGTGGCAGGCACAAAAATCCACAGTTAAAAATCAATTGAATAAACCCAAAGAATCTCCCACATTAAGATGGATATTTCAATGTTTTCAAGGGATTCATCTTTTAATGATACAAGGATTTCAACGAATTCTTAATTTAACGGAGTCGCATTGTCATATCTTGCAATTACTACCTACTACTTGCCAAAAATATTATTTATTATCTTAGTTGTTCTCTCTGGTTTGACGATTTCATTGGTTATCTTTTTGATAACTGATTGCACACCTTGAATTAAATATTATTGTTGAAACAGCTTTTAAACACAAATAAAAGCTCAACTTTGTGTGTTCATAATTTTGTTTTCCACTGATACGTAATTGTTCAAACCATAAGTTTTAATTGACCGTCAATGTAGTTTAATTATGCTACTTTATGAAGTGCGGAATGTGGGTTATTACTTTATTGACCCATTTATTTCCCAAACTTCACCCTAGCGTTCACGAAGTGCAGCGTAGCTATCGCTCTTCCCCATAACTAGCAACTTGGGTTAATAGCTGATTAAAAAACATAAAATTGATTACCCAGTCCCCAGTTACCAGTCCCCAGTCACCTAAATTGGTAAACGATTAATATCTTTATTGCAACCAATTACCACCATAGCTGAACCACGTTCTAAACGCTTAGTGGGATCAGGATTAATCTTAAATTTACCATCCTGACTTACTGCTAACAAATTTAAACCATAACGGTTTCTCAGTTGAATTTCTGCAACAGTTTTACCGTGAAATTCATCAGGGACAATTACTTCAACAATGCTATGATCTGGATCGAGGTCAAAGCGATCTAAAATAGATGGTCTAGTGAGAGTTCTTGCTAAAGCACAACCAGCTTCATATTCTGGGAAAACTACATGATCTGCTCCCACTCGTTTTAATAGCTTGCGGTGAACTTCACTAGAAGCTTTTGCAACTACATGAGGTACACCAGCTTCTTTAACATTAAGAGTGGTGATAATACTTTCTTGAATGTAATTACCAATAGCCACAATTACTGTATCAAATTCAAAAATACCAGCTTCTTTGAGTGCAGCAGGTTCAGTAGAGTCTAGTTGCACTGCATGACCGACTATTTGATCATTTAAAGCTTCAGCAACTCGCTTTTCATCCACATCAGTAGCCAAAACTTGATAACCTAAACTGTGCAGTGTTGCACAAACAGAACGACCAAAACGACCCAACCCAATTACAGCAAATTGCTGATTATCGTGCCGTAAACTGCGAAAAAATTTTAATGATGAAAGGTTCATAATTTTGTAAGTTGTCAGTTTTCCGTTGTCATTAGTTATTAGTCATTAGTTATTAGTTATTAGTTATTTTCACCCAATCACCAATCACTAATCACCAATCACCCATTAACCAACAAGTAAATTTTCTTCAGGATAGTGAACTCTACTCAGACGAGGATCACCTAATATAGCTGACATTAATAATAAAACACCGACTCTACCAATGTACATAGTGACAATTAAAATTATTTTTGCTCCAGTGGAAACACCTGCTGTTATTCCTGTGGATAAACCCACTGTACCAAATGCTGATACCACCTCAAAAAGAATTTGAATAAACTCTAATTTCGGATCTGTAATACTAATTAAAATCGTTGCGCCAATCACTGTAGCTAGAGAACCAAAAACTACACCTACAGCTTTTAAAATCAGTGATATTGCTATCTTACGCTCATAAAGTAAAACTTCCTCTTTCCCTTGGAGGATTGCCCTTGTACAACTAGTGAGAACTCTTAAAGTCGTGGTTTTTATACCTCCTCCTGTACCACCAGGACTGGCACCAATAAACATTAAAGCAATGGTAATAAATAACCCGGCATCAGTCATTTTACCAATATCAACAGTGTTAAATCCAGCGGTTCTAGGGGTAACAGATTGAAACCAAGCTAATAATAATTGCTCAGGAAAACTAAAATTACCAAAGGTTTCAGGATTTCTCATTTCTATGAACAAAAAAGCAATTGTTCCCACAACTAAAAGCAGTAGAGTCGTACTAGTTGCTACTTTAAAGTCAAGAGAGAATACTATGGCATGAGGTTTCTTTAAGCATCTATCACGAAACCAAAAATACATATCTAAAATAACCTGATAACCAATGCCTCCAAAAATAATTAAGCCTGTAACAGTGAAAACTACTAAGATAGAGGTTTGATAGCCTATTAAATTGTCTTTGAATAGGCTAAAACCTGCATTATTAAAAGAATTGATACTGTGAAATATTGATAACCAAAGTCCTTGATCCCAACCAAAATCTTTAACAAAAGCTGGCAATAACAAAAATATTCCCGTAATTTCAAAAATCAGAGTTGTAGCAATGATAGAGCGGATAATTTGGGTACTACCACTCATTCCTGGGCGGTCTAAAGCTTGTTGAATCGCTAATTTTTGCCTCAGATCAAATCTTTTGCCAATTAATAAAATCAAAAAGGTGGTAGTTGTCATGTATCCTAAACCACCAATTTGTACTAGCATGACAATAAACAATTGACCCCAAAAGGAAAAACCAGTACCAGTATCAACTACAGCTAAACCTGTAACACAAACTGCGGAGGTTGAGGTGAATAGTGCTACAATGGGGTCATTCCAGGTACCATTGCTAGTGGAAAAAGGCATCATTAATAGGATAGTTCCTGCCAGGATAACAGTCAGAAATCCTAAGCAGATTGTACGAGCAACAGTCATAAGTAATTCCAAATTTTCCTATAAAAGCAAAATTGCCTTATCTAATTAAAAACATAAATGGTAGCCTAAAAATATATTTTTTTTACTTAGGCTTGATCTTCATCTAGTTGATTCATGAGTACAACACTTTATAAGCAAATTCAAGACTTTTATGATGCTTCCTCTGGACTATGGGAACAAATTTGGGGAGAACATATGCACCACGGCTATTATGGTGCAGATGGTAAGCAGCAAAAAGACCGTCGTCAGGCACAAATTGATTTAATCGAAGAACTGCTGAACTGGTCAGGTGTCAAGGATGCAGAGAATATCCTCGATGTGGGTTGTGGGATTGGTGGCAGTTCTTTATACTTAGCGCAAAAGTTTAATGCTAAGTCCACAGGAATCACACTTAGCCCTGTACAAGCCGCTAGAGCCAAGGAAAGAGCCTTGGAGGCTAATTTGGGTTCTAGGAGTAATTTCCTGGTTGCCAATGCCCAAGAAATGCCTTTTGCTGATGCTTCTTTTGACCTGGTGTGGTCTTTAGAAAGTGGCGAACATATGCCAAATAAAACCAAGTTTCTGCAAGAGTGTTATCGGGTGTTAAAGCCTGGTGGTACTTTGATTATGGTGACATGGTGTCATCGTCCTACGGATGTTTCACCTTTGACTGCTGATGAACAAAAGCATTTACAGGACATTTATCGGGTTTATTGTTTACCCTATGTAATTTCCTTGCCAGAGTATGAGGCGATCGCTCATCAATTACCATTAAACAACGTTCGCACCGCTGATTGGTCCACTGCTGTTGCACCTTTTTGGAATTTTGTGATTGATTCTGCTTTTACTCCTCAAGCATTTTTTGGGTTACTTTTTTCGGGTTGGAGTACAATTCAAGGGGCGCTTTCTTTGGGGTTGATGAGTCGGGGTTATGAACGGGGTTTGATTCGGTTTGGGTTGTTGTGTGGGAAGAGGTGACTGGTGATTGGTGATTGGTGACTGGTGATTGGTGACTGGTGATTGGTGAC
>NZ_JAQMTI010000309.1:0-22871 GCF_028329225.1 Sphaerospermopsis kisseleviana CS-549
AGATTTTATCCATCAAGCAAAACCTGTTCTCGTTGTGGGCATAAAAAAGAAAATCTTTCTTTATCCGAAAGAATTTATTGCTGCGAGAACTGCGGTTTTGAGATAGATAGGGATCTAAACGCTGCAATTAATTTATCGCGTCTGGCTAAGGCGTGAAAGTCTACTGAGGGATAACTGCTCCCATGCTCCCGTTGAAGTAGAAAGTAAAGTCTAGTTTTGTCTAGGTTTTATATAGCAGTTGGTAATGATCACGCGATTTGTGCAAAAATAGGAAAATTATCTTTTTTTCTGGACCCTGCAATCCTACTTTCTTAATGAAAACTCTGAACACGGACACGATATAACCAGCGCCCATTAAGATATTTCAAATTATATACTATATGCAATTAAACGATCAGCTGTTTACTTCAAAGAGTGTACATCAAATTATTGATCGTTGTCCCTTGAGGATTAGCCCTGACAGCCCTGTAATGGATGCTATTGTCTTGATTCAAGAACAAAGTAACAGCCCAAAAATAGTCAACGCCCCAGAATCATTACCAAAAAGCAAAAGTAGAAGCTATGTTTTAGTGGTAGAAGAAAAGCATTTATTAGGCATATTTACCCTGAGAGATGTACTACGTTTGAAAGCTCTTAACTGGGATTTATGGAATACAAAAATAACTGAAGTGATGACAAAGGAAGTTATCACACTAAGAGAATCACATTTGCAAGATATTACCACAGTTTTGTCAATCTTGCAGCAACATGGAATCCATCATTTGCCCATTGTGGATGATGGGGAAGAACTGGTAGGAGTAGTCAGAGAATGTGACTTGTTAGCAGAATTAAATTTAGTGCAAATAGTTGGTGTAGTTGAGAGTTTACAGCAATATTTCCAAGAATCAGAACAGTCCACACATACATCCAATAAATGTCAATATCATCATCATACAATAGAGGAAGTATGCTGTAAGACTCAAAATATTATACACAGATTGGTAGCAGAAAAAATTGCCAACGAGATAAAAATTAACGAAGAACTTCAGCAAACTCTAGAAGAACTGCAAATTGTTGAAGAAGAACTACGCCAACAAAACGAACAACTCGTTGTTGCTCGTGAGATTGTAGAATTAGAACGCCGACGCTACCAAAATTTGTTTGAGTTGACACCTTATGGTTATTTAGTAACCGATAAATTAGGCATTATTCAAGAAGCCAATCATGCAGCATCAACCTTACTATCTGTAGACTCCAAATATCTAGTAGGTAAGCCCCTAACAATTTTTATTACTCAAGAAGAACGTCATACATTTATATCCCAACTAACAGATTTAGAACAATTTCCAGAATGGGAAATTAGTATCCAACCACGAGAAGGAAAGCCATTTCCTGCTAGTGTGAAAGTAGCTCCAATGTACAATCCTCAAAATCAACAGAGTGGCTGGATGTGGTTATTGAGCAATATTAGTGAACGCAAACAAGCTGAGACAGCACTCATTAAAGATACTGAAGAGTTAGAAAAACGAGTAGCAGAACGGACAAGAGAATTAGTAATTGCTAATCAAGCTTTGCAGCAAGAAATGAAAGAGCGCAAGGAAACAGAATCCGCCCTGCAAAAGAGTGAGGAGATATTTCGGCAATTTACTGAAAACATGGACTCATATATATGGATTGGTAGCCAAGATTGCAGTAACGTCTATTATATTAACCCGGCTTATGAGAAAATTTGGGGTCGTTCCTGCCAAAGTCTGCGGGAAAATCCTCTATCTTGGATAGAAGCAATTCATCCAGAAGACCTTGACCGCTTGATGGCAGAAGTGGAGGTGTATCATCAACAAGGTGGAAATGCTAGTTCAGAATATCGTATTATCCATTCTGATGGATCAATACGCTGGCTGTTGTCCAGACGCTTTGCGATCAAGAATGAACAAGGGCAAGTGGAATACTATAGTAGTATTGGTGAAGACATTACCGAGCGTCAACTGGCTGACCAAACTTTGCGAGAAAGTGAAGAGCGACTAACTTTAGCCCTCGAAGCGGTCAAAATGGGAATATGGGATTGGAACGTGACCACCAATACCTATATATGGTCTGCTCATATAGGTCTACTGTACGGATTGCCCAATGGTAGTTTGTGTCCACCAACTTGTTCAGATTTCTTAGATTTAATTCATCCTGAAGATACTCAGGTTTTTACTCAAGCACTGAATCTTGCCATGGAGCAAAAAACCGAGTTTAGTGTTGAATATCGGGCTGTTTGGCCTGACGGTAGCCTACACTGGTTAAGCACCAGAGGAAAAGTCTACTATAACAAACAAAGTCAGCCAATACGGGTAATTGGTACAACTAGAGATATATCTGAGCGCAAGCAAAAAGAACAGCAAATTTCGGATCAAGCTGCTTTATTAGATATCGCTACTGATGCTATTTTTGTGCGAGATTTTGACACAAAAATCATATTTTGGAGTCGGGGAGCAGAAAGGATATACGGTTGGGCTAAGGATGAAGCTGTCGGTAAAAACCTTCAGGATATTTTCTGCCCTAAAACTGCACTACAAAAAGAAGCAAACGCTCTGAAAACAGTAGTCAAGTTAGGAAATTGGCAAGGTGAGTTACGTAAAAAAACCAAATCTGGCCAGGAAATTATTGTAGAAAGTCGTTGGACACTGATGTTTGATGCTGATGGACAACCAAAATCCATCTTAGTTGTAGATACTGATATTACAGAAAGAAAAAAACTAGAAGAGCAGTTTTTCCGTACTCAAAGATTAGAAAGCATTGGTACTTTAGCTGGTGGTATTGCCCACGATTTAAATAATATCTTGACACCTATTTTAATCGCCACCCAATTACTTAAAGGCAAACTTGCCAAAAATCAAGAACGCCATCCCCAAATGCTTGATATTATTGAAAATAATGCTCAACGAGGTTCAGCTTTAGTCAGACAAGTTTTATCCTTTGCGCGAGGTTTAAAAGGAGAAAAAACAATAGTACAAGTTAAACACCTGATTACAGAAATTATCCAAATTGCTAAACAGACATTCCCCAAATCCATTGAATTTAGCACTCAAATCCCTGAAGATCTTTGGACTGTTGCTGGAGATACTACACAACTACATCAGGTATTAATGAACCTGGTAGTTAATGCCCATGATGCCATGCCAGCAGGTGGAATGCTAACAATTGCTGGGGAAAATATGTTTATTGATGAAGCTTATGCAAAGATGAATCTTGAATCGAAAGTTGGACATTATATTGTGATTACTGTCACGGATACAGGGTTAGGTATGTCCCCAAAAATAGTAGAGAACATTTTTGAGCCATTTTTTACCACTAAAGAAGTTGGTACTGGGACAGGATTGGGTTTGTCAACAGCGTTAGGAATTATTAAAAGTCATAATGGTTTTGTGACAGTTTCCAGCCAAGTTGGTAAAGGCAGTACATTTAAAGTCTTCTTGCCATCAGCAGAATCCCCTCAAGTTCCTAGTTTAGAGCAATTAGACATTAAACCGGGAAACGGAGAATTGATTTTGATAGTTGATGATGAACCTCAAATACTTGATGTGGCTACAATGATCCTGGAAAATAACAATTACCAGACCTTGACTGCTAGTAATGGCATTGAAGCGATCGCTCTTTATGCCCAATACAAACAGGAAATTAGTGTAGTTTTAATGGATATGATGATGCCAGAAATGGATGGTGTCACTGCCATTCGCACTATGCAAAAAATGAACCCAGATGTACAAGTGATTGCTTGTAGTGGACTGGGTACAATAGAGTTATTGCCAGAATCAGGAGAAACAAAAGTTCAAGCAGTTTTATTAAAACCCTATACAGCCAATGATTTATTACAGAGTTTAAATCAGGTAATGGGTAATTGACAATTGACAATTGACAATGGAGAATTGACAATTATCAATTATCAATTATCAATTATTTTTCTCCTATATATATACCTAAAGAGTGAGCAATTTGGACTAAATCACATTTAGGATCAACAAGAGCAGGACTTTGATCTAAAGCATCTTGGATAGGGACAGCGACAACATTTCCATTTTGCCAAGCTAACATTTGATCATATTTTTCTTGGGCAATTAAATCAATGGCATTTTTACCAAAAACTGTAGCTATTAGACGGTCTAAAGCTGAAGGAATACCACCCCTTTGAATATGTCCTAAAACAGAAACTCGCGTATCTATTAAATTGCTGCTACAGTTAGAAATTTGATCAGCGATATATTGACCACGACCACATTTAGCTACAGAACAACTAGCAGGATTATCCAAATCTTCTAAACTAGAATTAGCACCTTCAGCAACGACAATGATGGCAAATTTACGCCGCCAGCGATCGCGCAATTCCTGTAAATGCTCACAAATACCCTTCACAGTATAAGGAACTTCAGGAATTAAAATCACATCTGCACCCCCAGCAATCCCAGAATGTAAAGCTAAATGGCCAGCAGTACGTCCCATGACTTCCACAATCATTACTCTGTCGTGACTAGCCGCCGTAAATGTGAGACGATTAATAGCATCCACAACCGTATTTACTGCCGTATCAAAACCTATTGCACGTTCTGTTAAAGCTACATCATTATCAATAGTTTTGGGAATAGCAACTAAATTCCAATTACCCATATTTGCTAATTCATGGATAATCTTTAAACTACCGTCACCACCCACAGCAATTAAAGCATCTAAACCCAAAGCTTCATAACTAGCTAAAATTGCCGGTGCAGCAGCTAAAGTATCCCCTTTATTAATACTACCTAAAATCGTTCCCCCCATATTAATTAAAGGATCAATACCACGTAGATCCCAACCATGTATATTTAAGGGGACAGTTTGCCGTTCTAATAAACCTTGGGTGGCATAAGGAATACCGACAACTTCCCAATTAAATGTAAGAGTCGCATGACTAACAGCAGCACGAATCACACAATTTAAACCAGGACAGTCACCACCACTTGTAAGAATACCGATACGTTTTTTCATAGGATTTCAGGAGTTCAGGAGTCAGGAGTTCAAGGAGTCAGGAGTCAGGAGTCAGGAGTCAGGAGTTATGTATTTTGGATTTTGAATTTTGGATTTTGGATTGTTTTTGTCAACTCCAATCTAAAATCTAAAATCTAAAATCTAAAATTTTCTTCCCCAGTCCCCAGTCCCCAATCCCCAATCACCTCATCTGCGTTGACATTCTTAGCTGTCTACCCGATTCTGGTTTGTAACTTTGCAAAGCTTTCATGTACTGAGCGCGTTCAAAGGCGCTAGGATCAGGGCAGTTAAGTTGACTCATGCTACCTTGCATCTGTTTAACAGATTCATATTCATGAGTTTCCATCCATTCCCGCAAATCCTTTTCCAAGGAACGAATATGATCAATACCATGCCGTAAAAGCACAGAACACAGCATCGTTGCATTAGCCCCCACCATCAACATTTTGATCACATCATGGGCATTGTGAATACCGCTAGTGGCTGCTAGACTACCCTGAATATGACCATAAAGAATAGCTATCCAGCGTAGAGGTAAACGCATAGCTTGGGGTGTACTTAAAAGTACGTGAGGTTCAACATCCAAAGTTTCTAAATTAATATCTGGTTGATAGAACCGATTAAATAATACTAAACCATCAGCCCCAGCCTCATCTAAACGTTTAGCCATATTGGCAGTATTAGTAAAATAAGGACTGAGTTTTACAGCTACAGGAATTGTGACTGCACTTTTCACAGATGTGAGAATATCAATATAATTCTGTTCAATTTCTGCGCTGGTTAAATCTGGGTCAGTGGGAACATAATAAATATTTAATTCTAATGCTGATGCTCCTGCTTCTTCCATCAGTTTACCATATTCAGTCCAACCACCCAAAGAAGAACCATTTAAACTAGCAATAATAGGAATGTCTACTTTTTCTTTGGCTTTTCTAATATGGTCTAAATATTCCTCTGGACCAACACGGAAATCTGTAGGTTCAGGAAAATAAGTTAAAGCTTCGGCAAAACTCTCCGTACCGTAAGTTAAATGATGATGCAGTTCAAATTTTTCTAATGTTAATTGTTCTTCAAAAAGCGAGTGCATCACCACAGCACCAGCGCCAGCATCTTCCATTAATTTAATGTTATCAACTTCTTGGGAAAGGGGAGAAGCTGAAGGTACAAGAGGTGATTTTAATTCTAAACCGAGATATGTTGTAGTTAAGTTCATAATTTTGGTGATTGGTGATTGGTGATTGGTGATTGGTGATTGGTGATTGGGTGGTTAACTTCCCCCATCACCCCATCACCCCATCTTTATCTAACGGTTAGAGGTGGTTACACCTTTGTGGTTACTATTTGATTCTGGTTGTGGGTGAGGATTTTCAACAGGTTTATTTTCTGGTTCTTGATGTTGAGTTTCTTGTAACTTTCTGGCGGCTAAATATTGATACATTTGCCAACGAGTATTAACATCTTCTTGGGCTTCTTGCAATAATTCTTTTGCCCTTTCTGGGTCAATTTTGGTTAACATCTTGAACCGATTTTCCATGTACATGGAATTTTCAACTGGTATTCTAGGAGTACGAGAATCAAGTTGTAATGGGTTTTGTCCTTGTTCTGCACGATCTGGATTATAACGATACAATAACCAGCGTCCAGAGTCTACAGCAGCTTTTTGATTTTGCATTCCTGTAGCCATATTAATACCATGAGCTACACAATGACTGTAGGCAATAATTATTGATGGTCCATCATAAGCTTCTGCTTCTAAGAAAGCTTTTAATGTGTGTTCATCTCTTGCACCCATAGCCACACTAGCAACATAAACATTACCATAGGTCATGGCTATTAAACCCAAGTCTTTTTTAGCTGCGGGTTTACCACCGGCGGCAAATTTTGCGACTGCACCTTTAGGGGTAGATTTGGACATTTGACCGCCAGTGTTAGAATAAACTTCTGTGTCTAATACCAGAATATTCACATTGCGACCACTAGCAATTACATGATCTAATCCACCGTAACCAATATCATACGCCCAACCATCACCACCAATAATCCAAACACTCTTTTTAACCAAATAATCAGCTAAGGATTTTAGATTTTGGATTTGGGATTTTAGATTGGTTTCGGTTGCAGATTCCAAAAGTTGATCTAATCTTTGTTTGAGAATAGAAACCCGTTCTCGTTGTTCATAAATATCCGCTTCGTCTTTTTGTTCAGCGTTGAGGATATCTGTGACTAAAGATTCACCTATTTGGGGTGCAAGTTGTTGGAGTAAATAAGCTGCTATTTCCGCTTGTTTATCAATAGAAACGCGGAAACCTAAACCAAATTCGGCGTTATCTTCAAATAAACTATTAGACCAAGCTGGACCTCTACCTTCTGCATTTGTTGTCCAAGGTGTGGTAGGTAAGTTACCGCCATAGATGGATGAACAACCGGTAGCATTAGCCACGATCATGCGATCGCCAAATAGTTGAGTTACTAACTTAATATACGGTGTTTCTCCACATCCTCCACAAGCACCAGAGAACTCAAATAACGGTTCTTGCATTTGTTGTTGATTAATTCTATTCAACTTCAAATTGCGGCGGTCTGGATTGGGTAAATTTAAGAAGAAATCCCAGTTTTCCCGTTCTGGTTCTCTTAATGGTCTTTGTTCTGCCATATTAATGGCTTTTTTCTTAGGTTCGGCTTTATTTTTCGCTGGACATACATCTACACATAAAGCACAACCTGTACAATCTTCTGCTGCTACTTGAATGGTAAATTTTAAATCATGCCAATCATGTTCTTTTGCATTTGCACTCTTGAAGGTTGTAGGGGCATTTTCTAATTGTTCAGGTTCATAAACTTTACTGCGGATAACGCTGTGTGGACATACCATTACACATTTACCACATTGAATACAAACGTTGGGGTCCCAAACAGGAATTTCTTGGGCAATATTGCGTTTTTCCCATTTTGATGTTCCTGTGGGATATGAACCATCACAAGGTAATGCACTCACTGGTAAATCATCACCTTCACGGGCAATTATTTTCCCTAAAACATCACGCACAAATACAGGTGCATAATCGGGTATTGGTGATTGGGGACTGGTGATTGGTGATTGGGTAGTTTTTTCTTTGGTGGTGATTTCATACAAGTTATCCAAGGTTTTATCAACTGCTTGGATGTTCATTTGGACGATTTCTTCACCTTTTTTACCGTAGGTTTTACGGATGGATTTTTTAATTTGTGATATGGCTTCTTCTCTGGGTAAAACACCGGAAACAGCAAAGAAACAAGTTTGCATTACTGTGTTAATATGTCCGCCCATTCCCGCTTCCCGTGCGACTTTGTAGGCGTTAATCACATACAATTTGAGATTTTTGTTAATGATCTCTGCTTGCATGGAAGCAGGTAATTTATCCCAAACTTCATCTTTGTCATAAGGTGAATTAAGCAGGAATGTACCACCAGGAACGATATCTTTCAACATGGGGAATTTTTCTATAAACTCCCATTGATGACAAGCGACGAAATTAGCTTTAGTGATTAAATAGGTAGAGCGAATTTGTTGAGGTCCAAACCGCAAATGGGAAACTGTAACAGAACCAGATTTTTTAGAGTCATAAACAAAGTAACCTTGGGCATAATTATCAGTTTCTTCACCAATAATTTTGATGGAATTTTTGTTTGCCCCGACTGTACCATCTGCACCTAAACCATAGAATATTGCCCTCACTATGCTATCAGGTTCAATGTTAAATTCGGGGTCATATTCTAGGCTAGTATGGGTGACATCATCGTTAATCCCAACTGTAAAATGATTCTTTGGTGTTTCCACAGTCAAATTATCAAATACAGCTTTTACCATTGCGGGTGTAAATTCTTTAGAAGATAACCCATAACGCCCACCAAGAATCAATTTTAGATTTTGGATTTTGGATTTTGGATTTGCTTCTTGAATTGCAGTCACAACATCTGTATAAAGAGGTTCACCTGTTGCACCTGGTTCTTTTGTCCGATCTAAAACTGCAATACTTTGGGTGGTTTTTGGTAAAGCATCAATAAATCTTTGGGTGTCAAAAGGGCGATATAATCTAACTTTGATTACACCAACTTTTTCCCCTTGTTTGTTAAGATAATCTACAGTTTCGTGGACTGTTTCACAACCAGAACCCATAAGGATAATAATTCTTTCCGCTTGGGGATCTCCATGATATTCAAATAGTTTATATTCTCGCCCTGTAATTTCGGCGAATTGATCCATTACCTTTTGAGTGATATCTGGGCAAGCTAAATAAAATGGGTTCACTGTTTCCCGTGCTTGAAAGTAAACATCGGGATTTTGGGCTGTTCCTCTTAATACTGGATTATCAGGAGTTAATGCCCGTGAACGATGGGCTATAACTAATTCTATGGGGATGATTTTTTGTAAATCTTCTGTTGTTAATGTTTCTACTTTATCTACTTCGTGGGAGGTGCGAAAACCATCAAAAAAGTGTAAGAAAGGAATGCGAGATTCTAAACTTGCACGGGTGGAAATAACGGCAAAATCTTGAGCTTCTTGCACAGATGCAGCGCATAACATGGCAAAACCAGAACTTCTAGTAGCCATGACATCACTATGATCACCGAAAATTGATAATGCTTGGGCTGCGAGCGATCGCGCTGCAATATGAAATACTGTAGGTGTCAGTTCACCAGCAATTTTGTACATATTCGGGATCATTAACATTAATCCCTGAGATGCGGTAAATGTGGTAGTCAGTGAACCGGTTTGTAATGCACCATGTACCGCACCAGCAACCCCCCCTTCACTTTGCAACTGTACCACTGTGGGAACAGTTCCCCAAATATTCGGTTTATGTTCACTCATCCAAGCATCAGACCATTCTGCCATCGGTGAAGATGGTGTAATGGGATAAATAGCAATAACTTCATTGAGTGGATAGGCTACTCTGGCAACCGCTTCATTACCGTCTATGGTGGCATACGTTCTGGTTTTCATATTAATTAACCTTTGATAATTTCTCAACTCTGGGTAATTCGTAAAAGGGAATAAGTTGTGGAAATAAATTGTACCCAGTAAGCAGTACCCAGTACCCAGTAACCAGTCCCCATTACCTAGTTTCCAGTATCCTGGTGTCTACCTTGAAACTAAACTGAAAATTTGAGGAACTTGTGAGGAAAACTCA
The DNA here is from genome assembly GCF_028329225.1 of Sphaerospermopsis kisseleviana CS-549. Lineage (NCBI taxonomy): Bacteria > Bacillati > Cyanobacteriota > Cyanophyceae > Nostocales > Aphanizomenonaceae > Sphaerospermopsis > Sphaerospermopsis kisseleviana. The sequence goes on from NZ_JAQMTI010000309.1 coordinate 10,155, forward strand.
TATTTGAGGGTTTAACAAAACTATATACAGCAGGAGTCAGGAGTAAAACTAGCTTGGTGTATAGGTTTCAATTTAGATTCTGTACCTCATTGATCTGCAATCTGCTGTAAATCTCCTTGAGGACGCAGAGTGTCAACTACCCTCACAACTTCCTCAAATTCTAGCTGTAAGTTAAGAGTAGATTAATGACTAGATGTAAACATTCAGCTATCAGTAATCAGTAATCAGCCAATAGCAGCAATAACAAAGATTCAGAAATTTTAATTTCAGGAATGTTATCTGCATCTGTTTCTTTTCAATCTTTGTATTTAAATATTTTAGGTACAGAAGTAAACCGATGTAAACCGATGGCTGAATGATTATGACTAGATAGCAGTTAATATTTGTACAATAAGGGTCTAGGAAATTCCTACATTAAATTTTCATACCTAGTTGGAGATAGAGTTGGCATCAAAAATATTATTATTTCCACCAAAAACTATGATTGACAATGTGCTGCCAATTAATATTGTCAGAAAGATTAATCAGGATTTAGCAATAAGTGGACAAATTACACCAGATCAACTACAACAACTGGCTGATGATGGTTATAAGTCTGTGCTAAATCTATGTTTTTCAGATGAACCAAGCTTCTGGCAACATGAACAGGAAAAAAGTCAACTTTTAGGATTATCCTATATTAATCTGCCTACCAAAATTGCAAATCTCACACATCCAGCAGCAAACCATATTTTTCAAGTTATTAGGGAACTCCCTAAACCACTGTTGATACATTGTGATAATTCCAAACGTTCAGCAGCTATAGTATTATTATATATTTCTACTAAACAGGGAATTGCCTTTGAGCAGGTGTGGCAAAAAACTATTAATTTAGACCTGCTATAGTTAGTTAGCCTAACATAAAATTATTATTAACAAAAATTTTTTATAACAGGAGTCAGGAGTAAAACCCTTTTATGTAATAGTTTTATGATTAATGGATGTCCTAAATACTCTGTCTACGGCTGTATTAACAAAATTACACAAACAATTCATAAGCACAAGACAGTAAAGAACAGGAAACAGAGATAGAATCAAGTCAAAAATCAAAAGTCAAAAGTCAAAATTAATAACTTCTGCTTCCTGCCTCCTGCCTCAAGAGGGCAACCACAGGGGGTTTGCACCTACTTAGTTATTGTTGAAAGTTTGAGATGAAGTTCCCTGATGATCATTATTGACAGATTGCAATTTCTGTTTAGTTGTAGATGTTGATGTTGTGACAACTTGGCTATTTTCTTTCATGATTCTGCTATAAGTTCGCTGGGGTATATAATGCAGTGGATTATAGCCAATAAAACGCAAAATCAACACACAAGCCCAGGAATATCTCCCATCCGCAATCGCTTCAATAATCTGATTTAATTCGTCAGGAGTAATAACATTCTCAAAGGTAGCTGGAGAAGAAGAAACTCGGTAATTCATGACTAGCCCTGATAAAATTTGTAGTTTTTGGTTTACATTAGCTGCGGTCTCAAGTGGTCTGTTGCCTATGCTTAAATAATTAAGGTTATCAAAAGTTATTTATGTTAATACCTCAGTCAATTGTGTGATTAGAAAAAATAGGAAACACAAACAATCTCTGATATGCAGAATACTCTTTTTTTTCGGTCATTTTAGCCAAGTTGGCAATTTTTATATAAAGAAATTATAATGGATGGCATTTTTTGTATCTTGTTTAAATGCCTATTTAAATAGTGTCACACAAAGGGTTTACAAAAGTGCAATTAGCAGCTATTGAATCAAATAACGTTTTTTGCTAGTTAGCTAAAAGGTGACTATGGTCTGATTTAAGGTTATTATTCTCCTGGGTTTTGGATAACTAATACTCAGAAATCTAACTAAATATATTGTTCTCTATCTCAGGAATTACTTTATGGTTTCACTCTTGAGTTAGACGCGATAATTTTGACAATTTATTTATAATCGCAGAGAAAACGCACCTTACCCAACCCATCTTTTAAAACGATGGTTTTTAAGGTGAGAAAAATGAGGTTGTGGGTGTTATATTTGGGTAATTCCCTATGTATGAATTATTTCAGGCTATTTTAAACAGTGAAGAAAAAACTGAGATTCGTCAGTTTCTCTGTACTTTAGATACTAAGGATCAACGTTACTTTTTAAGAAATGAAATTTTGCAAGCTTTTGCAGATTATTGTCATCAATCTCAAAAACCGGCTTATTTTTACCATTCTTCTTCTTTAGGAACACTTATTAACTACACCCATGAAATAATTTTGGAAAGGGAAAATACTTGGTTTGTAGTTAGACCGAGAATTGCTAGTCAAGAAGTATGGAAACTAACCTCAGATTTTACTCAGTTTGATTTAATAACTCCTAAAGAATTTTTAGATGTGAGCGATCGCTTAGTCAATCGTTACCAATCTCACATTCTAGAAATTGATCTGCACCCATTTTACCAAGCATCTCCAAGAACTAGCGATCCCCGAAATATTGGTCAAGGTTTGACTTTCCTTAACCATTATCTCTGCAATCAATTTGTTACTGATCCCCAATATTGGTTAGATAAATTGTTTCAAGCATTACAGGCAATACAATACAATGGTATGCGGTTGTTAATTGGCGATCGCATTCGTTCTGGTATTCAGTTTGCCAAACAAATTAAACCAGCCATTACTTTTTTAAGCGAACTTCCCCCTCACCAACCCTACCCAGAATTTCGCTTTCAACTGCAACAGCTGGGTTTTGAAGCTGGTTGGGGTGACAATGTAGGGCGATTCAAAGAAACCCTAGAACTCTTACAAAGACTCATCGACACCCCCCAACCTTCCCTCCTAGAAGCCTTTGTGTCGCGTATACCCGCAGTTTTTCGCGTAGTTCTTATTTCTATACATGGTTGGGTAGCGCAAGAAGACGTTTTAGGAAGAGAAGAAACATTAGGTCAAGTTATTTACGTCCTTGAACAAGCACGCAGCTTAGAAAACAAACTACAAGAAGAAATTAAACTTGCTGGTCTGGACTGCTTGGGTATCAAACCTCATGTAATTATTCTGACTCGCCTGATTCCCAACTGTCAAGGAACATTTTGTGACCTGCGATTAGAAAAAGTTAACAACACAGAAAACGCTTGGATTTTGCGAGTTCCTTTCACAAATTCTGATTCAGAAATTACCAATAACTGGATTTCCAAATTTGAAATTTGGTCTTATTTAGAAAAATTTGCTCAAGATGCAGAAAAAGAACTATTAGAGCAATTTCAAGGTAAACCAAATTTGATTATTGGTAACTACAGCGATGGTAATTTAGTTGCTTCTATTCTCTCCCGGAGTTTAAAAGTCACTCAATGTAATATAGCCCATTCCCTAGAAAAACCGAAAAACCTATTCAGTAACTTATATTGGCAAGAATTAGAAGATAAATATCACTTTTCTGCCCAATTTACAGCAGACTTAATTAGCATGAATGCAGCAGATTTTATCATTGCTTCAACCTATCAAGAAATTGTCGGTACGCCAGACACAATGGGGCAATATGAATCTTACAAATGTTTTACAATGCCCGAATTATATCATGTAATTGATGGCATTGATTTATTCAATCCAAAATTTAATATGGTTGCTCCGGGAGTCAGTGAAGCATTCTTTTTTCCCTATAACCAAACAGAAAAAAGAAATCCTCAAGAAAGCCAACACATTCAAAACCTATTATTTCACCAAGAAGATGATCACATTTTCGGTAAATTAGACGATAGTAACAAAAGACCAATTTTTGCAGTTGCACCCATTACCTCAATTAAAAACCTGACTGGGTTAGTGGAATGTTTTGGTAAAAGTAACGAATTACAATCACGATGTCACCTAATTTTATTAACCAGCAAATTATATGCCGACGAAGCCACAAACTTAGAAGAAGCAGAGGAAATCCAAAAACTACACAATATTATTAACCAGTATACTCTACAAAGTAAAATCCGTTGGTTAGGAATGCGCTTACCTAGCAATAAAATCGGTGAAGCTTATCGCATAATTGCCGATAAACAAGGAATTTATGTTCATTTTGCCCTTTATGAAGCCTTTGGCCGCAGCATTTTAGAAGCAATGATTTCTGGTTTACCAACATTCGCCACTAAATTTGGTGGAGCATTAGAAATTATCGAAGATTGGCAAAATGGATTTCATCTCAATCCCACAGATTTAGCAGGTACAGCGAAAACAATTATCAACTTTTTAGATAAATGTGAATCCCACCCAGAATATTGGCAAGAAACTTCACAATGGATGATTCAAAGAATTCGCAATAAATACAACTGGAAATTACACAATGAACAATTATTAGTCTTAGCTAAAATGTTTAGTTTTTGGAACTTGATTGCCCCAGAAGACAACGAAGCCAGAGATAGATATATGGAAACATTATTTTATCTCATTTATAAACCAAGAGCAGAAAAAATTATCCCCCACACACAACCACAAAAACAATACCTTCCCATTTAAAAACCTGAAATCTAAAATTCTTAAAAAAATTAACGTAGCCACACCAACAACTCTCTGAAACTCTCTTACCTTTGTGTACTTTGCGTCCTTTGCGGTTCAATCATATCAAGCCGAAGATACAAGCCGAAGATAATTGTCAATCGTTAGATAAAAAAAACTACACAACGGGGATGCTCCCTATATCTCTCTTTTTTCTCCCTCCGCGCCTCTGCGCCTCTGCGTGAAAAAATCCATTCATTTAGTAATATTTAATAATAAAAATGGAAAAACAACAAGATTTCATCTACACAGACTGGATATTAATAGAAAACCAGTTTAATCCTGAAAAATTACACGCTAGAGAAACAATTTTCACCATTGGTAACGGTTATTTAGGCACAAGAGGCAGCTTTGAAGAAAGCTATCCCCGTGCATTACCTGCTACATTAATTCACGGTGTTTATGACGATGTTCCCGTAGTTTATACCGAACTAGCCAACTGTCCAGACTGGCTACCATTGATAGTGATGATTGATGGCGAACGCTTTCGTCTCGATCAAGGTACAATATTGCAGTACAACCGTGAACTCGACCTGCGTCAAGGCGTTATTAGCCGTTCTCTACGTTGGCGCAGTCCCACAGGAAAAACCATAGATATCAGCTTTGAACGCTTTGCCAGTTTAGCGGATCATCATGTATTAGGGCAACGTTGCCAGTTAACCACAGTAGATTTTCATGGATTAATTGAAATACAATCTAGTATCAATGGCTACCCAGAAAATAAAGGTTTCAATCACTGGGAAGGACTAGATCAAGGGAAATTTGACCAAGGTTTTTGGTTACACAGTCGCACCCGTTACTCCCATATTGATATCGGGATGGCTGCAAAAATGACCATTTCAGGCATTGAAGCGGCTATGCAAATCAATACCGCACCAGGTTATCCTAGCATCAGCGCCACTTTTTTCTCTGAACCACAGCAAACCGTAACCGTAGAAAAACTCGTTACTGTTTTTACATCGCGTGATGTTGATCAACCAGTGTTAGCCGCACAGTCAAAACTCGCCCAGTTACCAGATTATATAACTCTTCGTGATGCGAATGAACAAGCTTGGGCTGAGGTTTGGCAACAAAGCGACATTCTCATTGAAGGAGATAGTAAGGCCGCTTTTGCTGTGCGTTATAATTTATTTCAATTGCTCATTGCTGCTCCCCGTGATGATGACAGAGTGAGTATTCCCGCAAAAACCTTGTCTGGGTTTGGTTATCACGGCCATATTTTTTGGGATACGGAAATTTTTATTCTGCCATTTTTTACTTTTACTCAACCAGCACTAGCTCGGAATTTACTTACTTATCGCTATCATACTTTAGATGGGGCGCGGCGGAAAGCGATTCATTATGGATACCAAGGGGCAATGTACGCTTGGGAAAGTGCGGTGACTGGGGATGAAGTAACACCACGCTGGGCGCTACCGAGTGATTATTATGCTGAGGATGTGCGTATTTGGTGCCGCGATCGCGAAATTCATATTAGCTCAGTTATTCCCTATGCTGTATGGTACTATTGGCGAGTGACTGGGGACGATGAATGGCTCAGAGATTATGGTGCAGAGATAATTCTAGATACCGCAATTTTCTGGTCAAGTCGCGTTGAATTTAATTCTCACACTCAACGTTATGAAATACGTAGTGTTATAGGTGCAGATGAATACCATGAATTAGTACATAACAATAGTTTTACTAATCGGATAGTCCAATGGCATTTAGAAAAAGCTGGTATAGTTAATAACTTATTGAAGCGTAATTTTCCGGAATACGCTGAGGAACTAGAGCAGAAATTGCACCTGACTGACGAAATCAGAAACCATTGGCAAGAAATCATTAACAAAATCTGGATTCCCTACGACCCAGAAACGGGATTAGTTGAGCAATGTGAGGGATTTTTCCAATTAGATGATATTAACTTAGCAGACTACGAACCGCGTCACAAGTCAATGCAAGCCATTTTAGGTATTGAAGGTGCAAATAAACACCAAGTTCTGAAACAACCTGATGTTTTAATGATACTTTATCTCATGCGGGAATCTGCGGAATTTCCTTACAGTAGAAAAAATTTAGAAGTAAATTGGAATTATTACGCACCCCGCACGGATATTACTTATGGTTCTTCCCTGGCTCCAGCTATTCACGCGATATTAGCCGCAGATTTAGGGAAAACCCAGAAAGCTTATGAACGCTTTATGCAAGCGGCGATGGTGGATTTGGAAGATATCCGGGGGAATGCGAATGAAGGTATTCACGGTGCTAGTGCAGGAGGCGTTTGGCAAGCGGTAGTTTTTGGTTTTGGAGGTATTCAATTTACAAATAATCAGCCCGTAGCTCATCCCCATTTACCTTCTGGTTGGACACGCTTAAAGTTTAAATTATACTGGCGTGGCAAATGGCATGATTTTGATTTACACCGGGAAAAAGGGAATGGGAAAACATCTGCTACTAATATTCAAGGTGTGATTTTTGATTTAGATGGTGTGTTAACGGATACGGCTGAATATCACTATCAAGCTTGGCAGAGGTTAGCGGATGAGGAAGGTATACTTTTTAGCCGTCAAGCTAATGAGGCGTTACGGGGAATTTCTCGCCGTGCTTCCCTGATGTTAATTATTGGTAATAGGCGATATTCTGATACACAGATCCAGGAGATGATGGAACGTAAAAACGATTACTATGTGGAATTGATTGAAAATATCACTCCTGATAATTTGTTACCGGGTGCGGTTTCTTTGTTGGATGATTTGCGTCAAGCTGGGTTAAAAATAGCTCTGGGTTCAGCGAGTAAAAACGCTCATGTAGTGGTTGAAAAGCTGGGAATTAGTGATAAACTGGATGCGATCGCTGATGGTTATAGTGTACATAAACCCAAACCCGCACCAGATTTATTTTTATTTGCAGCCCAGCAGTTAGGACTGCCTCCCCAGCAATGTGTAGTATTTGAAGATGCAGCCGCAGGTATAGATGCAGCTTTAGCCGCAGGTATGTGGGCGGTGGGTATGGGACCACCGGAAAGGGTGGGAAATGCTCACATTGTTTTACCTAGTTTAGCAGGTATGACTTGGGAAAAATTGCAAGAGAAATTTAGGGATATTGCTTTACAGCCGATACAAAAAAACTAACTAATGCTAATGCTAACAAAAGTCGGCTTTTTCTTCCTGTTTCACCAGTTCGACTACGCACTCCTGCGTGTTGCGCTAGTAGTAGTCGTTGTTGCTTGTTAATTTTGAGTTGGGTTTTGAATCCTAGTAGCATACAGTGATTTTACTGTAATTCTGTCATCAAGAGCAGATGAGTGGAAATTTTGGGTAAATGTGAGTATTTGTTAGTATTAGTTAAGAAATTAGTTAAGAAAACAGTAACTAGCTACTAACCCACATTCCCCACCCTAAACTAAATTTTTGACTTTTGACTTCCTTTCTCCACCATCTAAAGCCCGATAAAGTATCAATGCCAAATTTCGATACTTTCCCTCAGTGGTTTTGGTTCGCTGGATTTCTTTATAAAAAACAAGACCCTATAAAGCTTTAAAACTTTATAGAGTCTCGTTTTTAATTTGGTGGCGGGAAGTGGATTTGAACCACTGACCTTCGGGTTATGAGCCCGACGAGCTACCAGGCTGCTCTATCCCGCGTCGCTTTCGTCTCTTGACTTTTTTAATATAACTCATAGTCAAGAGTTTGTCAACTACAAAAGCGATAATTCTCCAATTACCTCTAAACGCTTGTATTTCCCCAAGTTCATGAATTTCTCGGACAGGCTTTGGGCAACGCTGGGACTAATCCAACCCATTTGTTGAAGTACATGAATAGCTACGGCATATTTTGCCCGTTTAGCTCCATCCATAACTTTGATAGCTAGTCCCATCCCTTCACCAAGTCGGCCAATGCACTGTACTCCTTCCGCACCTGATTTACTGACCAGTTCACCCGGATTTAAGCGCATCAGTTCTGTGTCAAATTCACCTTTTCCAGCCACCATAGTCGGATGGTGATTCATGGCGCGGACAATGCGTTCCATATCTAAGTTATTGCTGGAGGCGAGTACAGCATATAAAGATGCCATGTGACCGAGTTGCATCAGATATGTGGGAGCGCCGCAGTCGTCATGAACACCGATAAATTCGGCTGCTGGCATTCTCAATAATTCTGCTACCTTGGAGAGAATTAACTGCTGGACTGGGTGTTTACGATCCAAATAGTTATTTAAAGGCCAATGGCGTTGCTGACAAACTGCTAACATTCCAGCGTGTTTACCAGAGCAGTTGTATTCTAGGGTGCTGCGTTTACCTTCTGGAACTGGACATTGCAAGGCGCTGGGGTCAAGGTCAGCCCGCCAGAGGATGTTAAATACTTGTCGTACCTGTTCCATGCTGCCTTTGTGGGAACTGGTAATGATGGCTAAGTCACGATCGCTCAAATCATACCGTTCCAGTGTGCCTGTACTGGTGACAGCTAATGCCTGAAATGGTTTGAGGGCTGAACGGACAAAGGCAGCGGTTTCGGCGTTGCCAGCAACAGATAGAACTCGTCCCCGGTCGTCGCTGACTACAGCCTGGACTATATGCCTAGATTCGATAATACCTTCCCGCAGTAACCGGACTTCCAGTGCTGTGGCTTGTGTTCGTTTTCCCATTGTCAAAACAAATGCCAAACTATAGTACCAATAAGATACATTAAAGCCAAGGCGGCAAAGGTAATTTGCAAGCGTTGGAGAATAGGTTTAATTTCGTAAGAGACAATGAGGCGATCGCGGACAATGACCTCCTGGGGTTTTGTCCAGGTTTGGCCGTCATACCAGCCTGATTCTTCATAGAAGACTGTGGAACTATAAAGGCGATCGCGCACATAGAACCAACCCAAATACAACCGCACCAATATCAGCACTACTCCCACACTAGCAGCGGCAGATCCACAGAGAATAAAATGAACTATATGCTTTTGTGGAGGAAAGCTGGCAGCGGCTACTGGACCTGCAACCAGCCATGACCAACTCCAAATCCAAAAAATCTTGGTGAGATAATTACGCCAGCTTAAGGTAGTATCCCGAAATAGCCAGGAATTTTTTAATTCTTCGTACTCATTGAGTGGTTGTTGTTCTGTGGGAACTGGGCAGTTAGAAACCGATGATCTCATCATCTTGGTTTATCCTCAACCTGATCAGAGTTTGGCAGTGAAATGCGTTCGGCATGAATCCAGAATGCTTCTAAATTATAAAACTCTCGTTCCTTGGGCATCATAATGTGAACAATCACATCTCCATAGTCTTGCAGCACCCAACTCCCCTCAGCTTTTCCTTCTGTCCTTAACGGACGACGTTGCAGGTTCGTTTCCACTTTCTCTTCTATTGCTGCGGCGATCGCTCTGACTTGTACCCTAGAGTAGCCTGTCATCATCACAAAGTAATCAGACAGGTAGGAGACATCTGCTACTTTCAGCAATAAAATCTCACCTGCTTTGCGTTCTGATCCAGCTTCAGCTATGGTTATAGCTAATTTTTCGCTCAGATTATCAGTTTCCGCCATTGAGGTGTTCACTGTTGTTTTGGTCAGTGGAACAGATTCTAATGGTAAATTTCTTGGGAAATAATCAGTCATTCAACCTCAGTTGCTTGTTTCCTTTTTTGATTACAAATTGTCCGATGTGCTTACAAACAACTTGCAATTGTGTGAATAGGTTTTTTTGAATACTAACAAAAAAATCGGTGTTTAGGGGTATAACCAAGGCGAGAAAAAAGGAAACCTTCTTGAGATTAACTACTATTTATGCAGTTGGCTGATTACTGATTGCTAATTAAGGCTGGCTGAATAAATGTGAAAATATGACAAGTAAAGGGTCTTAGCCTGCTGGAAGTTAAAAAAGTGCAAGACTTGACGAGGTGGGATCTCAAAAACCTTGCATTTAATTTCTACACAAAGGAAAAATCGCTCCCATCGAACTCTTGAAACTGCTCCCCGCTCCCTGCCCCCTGTCTCCACGACAAGACTTTTTCAGCAAACCCTATTTAAAAACACCAAAAAAAACACCAAAAAATTTACCCAGAGCCGATATAATGAGCTTGGGTAAATTTTAAAATGTAATTTTTACGAATTGTTGAAACTGCTGACTTTTAAACAGCACCACTGTTTTTGTTAAATAAAATAGCTATAGTTTTAAGAATCAGCCTTAAATCATACACTAAACTCCAATTTTGTTGATACTGCAAATCAAGACGAATAACATCCTCAAAACTGCGTACTGTCGAGCGGCCATTGACTTGCCATTCACCAGTCATCCCCGGTTTTACATCCAAGCGTTGCCACTCTGGTACTTCATATCGTTCTACTTCATCGGGGGTAGGTGGCCTAGTACCAACTAAACTCATTTCGCCTTTGAGGACGTTCCAAAATTGGGGTAGTTCATCCAGGCTGGTGCGCCGTAAAAAGCGTCCTACCTGGGTAATTCTAGGATCGTGATCATTTTTAAAGAAAGCACCTTGGACTTGGTTTTGAACTTGAGATTTCTTAGCTTCTGCATCGACACACATGGAACGAAATTTCCAAATAGCAAAACGCTTACCCATCCACCCACAGCGGGTTTGTTTAAAGAAAATTGGACCGGGATCGTCGATTTGAATAGCGATCGCAATAGGAATGAATAAAAATGCTGTAATTATTAAACCCACCAATGATCCCACTATGTCAATTAATCTTTTCATCCAAGAGGCCACAGAAGGATGTGTTTGAGGTAGGGGATCTGCTTTGCGAGAGTTAGTGATCCGATTATTTTCTTCAATATGATTAGGTTCTATGGGACTAACGCTGTGAGGAGACTCAATAGCAAATACGTGATCTAATCCTGTGAGGTTGAGAACTGCCATCACTTGAGGGGTAACATTACGAAGTGTGAATCCGATCCCTTGTTCTTGGGCATATTTAAAATTACTCACCAAAGCCCCCAAACCACTACTATCCATAAAGATCGTATTTTGGAAGTCAATGATCAGGTGTTGGGGATGGGTATCAGCTTGGATGAGGCTTTGGCAGGTTTGCTTAAAGCGTACAGCATCAACGACGCTCAAACGCATCGACACCTGTACTATTGCTGTATCGTTCAGGTAAGTAACTGGGAAATTTACCTCTGTGGGTTGGCTACTCATGAAGCTATGCAATTTGGTTGCCATTGGGGTCTAATCTGCCAAACATGATTTTTTCCTGGAAAACTACTTAACCTAATTTTGAAAAAAATAAGATTAAGGATAGGTGAGTAGTTTTTCGCGCAGAGATTTGGAGATTGCCGAACACGGTTCACAATGGAAAAACAAGCTAGAAACCTACTGGTTTCATACCCAATCGGTGTCAGCGACTGTGCTAAACCATAGGCGAACGCATTCCTCTCTATCATCTCATGATTGCTAAAACTAAAGTTAAACCTACAGCACGCCTGATTGAAGTTTTCTCTGCTATTCAAGGAGAAGGTCTCAACGTCGGGACACGTCAGATTTTTATTCGCTTTGCAATATGTGACTTGCGTTGTCACTTTTGCGATAGTTCCCATACATGGAATGCTCCCTCTGTATGTCAAATAGAGCGTTCACCAGGATTGCGAGATTTTGAAATCCACTCTAATCCTATTCCTCTATCCACGTTGATCAAATGGGTGGAAAGGCAAAATTTACCTTTTCTACACGATAGCATCAGCTTAACTGGAGGTGAACCGCTTCTTCATGCTCCATTTTTGGCGCAATTTTTGCCGGAAGTGCGATCGCTGAATTTGCCTATATATCTGGAAACTGGGGGACATCGCCCTGAGCAACTGGACATGATTCTCCCGTACCTTGACTCTGTAGGCATGGATTTAAAATTGCCTAGTGTGAGTGGCGAAAGTCATTGGACAGAACATGAAAAATTTCTCCAAATATGCTTTGATGCAAATTTAGAGATTTTTGTCAAGATAATTGTCTCTCAAAGGACTGATCCTGGCGAATTGGAACGAGCAGCTTTATTAGTTAATGGTATATGTCAGGATATTCCTATATTTCTGCAACCTGTGACACCTTTAGCAGAATCTCAAAAATTCAGTCAGGTAGCTGTAGAAGCCCCTACACCAAACCAAGTTTTAGAATGGCAAGCTTTGATGAAGCGATTTGTGAAACAAGTGCGGGTGATCCCCCAAACACATAAAATGTTGAGGCAGTTGTAGGGGACTGGGGACTGGGG
>NZ_JAQMTI010000310.1:0-4626 GCF_028329225.1 Sphaerospermopsis kisseleviana CS-549
CCCCAGTCCCCAGTCACCAGTCCCCAGTCCCCAGTCCCCAGTCACCAGTCACCAGTTACCTGTGGCAATATTGTAATGAAGTAATATTACACTCAACTTAGCAACCGAGATGATAGGAAACACACTTGTAGGAAGATACCAGATTATCCGCCATCTGGGAGGAGGGGGATTTGGAGAAACTTATGTTGCTTCTGATACTCACTTACCTGGTTCTCCTCAGTGTGTTGTCAAAAAACTCAAGCCTCAGTCTAGTAACGCTGCAACTTTAGAAATAGCCAGACGTTTATTTGATACCGAAGCGCAGGTTTTGTACAAGTTAGGTACTCATGATCACATTCCCCAACTTTTAGCATACTTTGAGGAAAATGCCGAATTTTACCTTGTTCAAGAATTTATTCCCAGTCATGATCTCTCCCAAGAGTTATTACCAGGAAAAACCCTCACTCAAGATCAGGTAATTTCTCTATTACAAGAAATTTTGGAAATTTTAGACTTTGTACATCAACAAAAGGTAATTCACCGTGATGTTAATCCCCGCAATATCCTCAGACGTGATCAAGATAGTAAACTAATTTTAATTGATTTTGGGGCAGTTAAAGAAATTACCACCCAAGTCATTATACCTTCTGGTCAAACTCCCGCTACTGTTGCTATTGGCACACCTGGTTATATGCCTGGAGAACAAGCCCAAGGTACACCAAAATTAAGTAGTGATATCTATGCTTTGGGAATTATTGCTATTCAAGCAATGACTGGTTTATTACCTCAGCAATTAGAAAGAGATGCAGATACTAATGAAATTATTTGGCGGAATCATACCACTGTCACGCCAGAATTTGCAGAATTTATAGATAAAATGATTTGTTATGATTTTCGTCAACGTTATGCTTCAGCAACGGTAGCATTACAAGCACTGCAAGAATTAGTTAAACCTCTCTCTGGAACAATAGTTTTTAGTCCTCCTGCGCCAGTTAATCATATCAAACCTCAACCATCTAAAAAATTTCTATTGTTCAAATTAGTATCAGGAATATTTTTATTAAGTTTAGGGGGAATTGCATCAATATATATCTTTAATAAAATCAATACTCATAACGCAGTTGATTTATATAACCAAGGGAATACACTTTTACAACTCCAAAGATATGAAGATGCACTGGCAAATTATGAAAAAGCAGTAAATATCAAACCTGATTATTTTCCAGGATGGTATGGTCAAGGTAAAGCATTATTTGAATTGAAAAAATATCAACAAGCAATCAAAGCTTATGACAAAGCAATTCAAATTCAACCTGATTATTTAGAAGCTTGGATTGGTAGAGGTTTTGCCTTATCAAGTTTACAGCGATATACAGAAGCAATTTCTGCTTTTGATAAAGCCTTACAAATGAAAGATGATTATCCAGCAGTGTGGAATGCTAAAGGTGATGCTTTCAGAAATTTAAAACAATATGATAATGCTATTAAGTCTTATGATCAAGCAATTGAATTGCAATCCGATAATTATGAATCTTGGTATAAAAAAGGTTTATCTTTACAAAATATCAAACAATATAATGATGCAATTACAGCTTATACACAAGCAGTAGAACTAAAACCAGACTATACAGCAGCTTTATATAATTTGGGTAATTCCCTAGTAAATTTAAACCGCTATGAAGATGCTTTAAAAGCCTATAGTCAAGTCGTGCAATATCAACCCAGTCATTACCGATCTTGGTTTTCTAGAGGTAATATTTTAGTGACATTAAGAAGATATGCTGAAGCAATTGACTCATTTAAGGAAGTGATTAAATATCATCCTAGTAATTATCAAGCTTGGTATACTTTGGGATGGTCACTACATCAAAGTCAACGTTATACAGAAGCGATCGATGCTTATCAAAAAGCAATTTCTTTGAAAGCAAATGATTATCAAGCATGGTATAATTTAGGAAATTCACAATATAAGTTACAGAGATATGAAGATGCTTTTGCATCCTATAATAAAGCAGTTACGTACAAAAAAAACCACTATGAAAGTTGGTACAGCATGGGCAATGCGTTATTCAATTTACAACGATATCAAGAAGCGATAAAATCCTATGATCAAGCTATTAAATATAAGCCCGATTACCAACAAGCAATAGAAGCCCGCAAACAGGCAGAAAATCAAATCCAACCCGACAAATCTCTCCCAATTGTTGTACCTATTTTGCCAATGTCTAATTAATGAAAACCCCTCGACACCTGAAAATTAAATAAGTAGAAAGGCACAAAAAAACCGCAGTATGTAACGAAAAGTAAAGTTACCTAAAAGTCTCTTCCCTCCTGCTTTCTGCCTCCTGCCTTCTGGCTTGCCATAACGACCATTTTTAACGCCTACCTACTTAGGGGATGCTGAATAGTTGCTTTTCCTTATACTCCTGGATTTTGATTTGAGCTTGAGCATAAGCATCAGTATCTTCAGGAATTTTTTCCAAGAATTTGATTGCACCAGCAAAGTCTTTCCTTAAAGCTTTATGATAAGCTGAATGTAAAAAATATTCGGCTCTAATTTGCCTTTTCTGATTGTATTCAGCTAATTTTTGTTGCACTATAGCACCAGCAGAACTTTCTGGAGGAATTTGGCGCAGATATTCTAAAGCAGCCGAAAAATCTTTCTTGTCTGCGCTGGCGTAAGCTTTATTTAATAAAGTTTGTGTTTTTGCTTCTAGGTTAGTTTCTGTTTTTTCAATTAGTTGTTCTCGTTTAGAACGCCAATAGGAAGTGTAGGGAATTTGCGTAACAGCGTGCATGGCATCTAACAAATTACCTTCATCTAATGCTTGTTCAGCTACTAAATAATTTTTAGTATCATTGTGCCATTGCTTTTGCCATTCTGCAATTGTCTCTTGAGCTTCTGGATAGACGTTGCTATAGGAGGGAATTGTTTTGGCTAAACTAATTGCTTTTTCTAAATTACCGGTTTGATATTCTGTGATTGCTTCAGATAAAGTTGCTGTTTCTGAATTAGCTTGATAACTATTAGCTAAAGCATAAACTCCCAAACCAACTACCAAAGAATTAATGGTGATTCCCCATTTCATTCCTGCTAATAATGGATCTAATTTTTTATTTTTATCTGCAACAGCTTTTTTGGTAGTAATGGGAAACTTTGAAGTCGCAATTGCAGATGCCCGATGCTTCCATGTTATGTGTTTAAATACCCATAGTGCTTCGCTGGCAGATTGAAATCTTTCCTGATAATTATAGCGAATCATTTGGCTGATAAAAACAGCCAGATATTCGTCAATGATCGTATCTTCACAAGTCCAAGGAATTTCATTATTAGCAGAGTCAATTTTTAATTGCAGTGGTGTTAATCCTGTTAAACCTTGGAGTACAATCATTCCCAAAGCATAAATGTCACTATTGGGTTGTATTTGTCCTAAAAATTGTTCTGGTGGAATGTAACCCAATGAAGTCACGGGAATCTGGGAAATAGGTAATTCGGCATCAGTGCTAAAATCAATGGGTTGAATTGAACCAAAATCTATTAGCACTAATTTATCATCACTAGAACGTCTGATTAAATTTTCTGGTTTGATATCACAGTGAATAAAACCTTGAGAATGGACAAATTCGAGGATATTTAATGCATCTTCGAGAAATGTCATCGCTTGGGTGGTACTCCACTTCTGTCCCTTGTTTTTATTTATCTTTAATTCTACGGATAAGGGTTGTCCGTAAATATATTCCTGTACTAAATAAAACTGTTCATTTTCTTCAAAGCAGGTGATCAGTTTAGGAATTTGGTCATGTTCTCCTAAATGCTTCAGGGTTTCGGTTTCGGTCAGAAAACTTAGTCTGAGGTAGTCAAAGTAGGAATTAGATTGATAGTGGTTGACTTTTAGCTGTTTAACAACGTATCTGGGTTTTTCTGGGTAATCAACATCTTTGGTATCTTCGGCAATATAAGTTTGCCCAAATACACCTGCACTAAGGCTTTGAATAATTTGGTAGCGACCTTGCAATAATTTTCTGGTGATTTGTTCTGTCATAAGTTCCTTACTGAGAAATCTATTAGATCAGTTGTTACTCACCTTTTCTCAAATTTCTTCCTCTCTCCGGAATAGGGAGAAATGATTTTTTGTAGCTTTAAATAAGGGGGACTTTAAATAAAGACTGCTCTTAAATCTCTATAAATGCCGGTATATAGCCAAAAATAACCCAATATCAACTTTTTACTGGGTTTTTCTATCTCACGATTAATCAAAATATCCGTCAAATAAAATACATACAAATCCCGACGTTTTATTAACACCTGTAATAAGTTATATTACTTGCATATATGTCTATTTATTTACTTGTTTGAAATTTTTCAGCAGTCTGATGGGTTTTAGGTCTTAGGATCAGGATGGGAGGAATTGAAATCGGTTTGGTGCAGAAATCAAAAAGTGGTAATTTACTTGAGCGATCGCTATTGATATGTGGACGCAGGACTTTTTCAGCATCCCTTAATTAGATAGGGGTTGCTGAGAAAGTCTTTCCGTGAGGGCATAGGAGTCAGGAGTCAGGAGTCAGGAGTCAGGAGGAGATTTGAAAATTTCTTTGCCATCTCTTGAAATCCCAAAAAATGCACACTTTTTCCGGTATACCCTTCAA
>NZ_JAQMTI010000311.1:0-4635 GCF_028329225.1 Sphaerospermopsis kisseleviana CS-549
ACACTTACGTATAGTTGTAAAGTCTTGACTAAGTTATGTTGTATTAATTTTTTTATTATTTTGTTAATGTAACTTAATATAAGTTAATGAATTTGTCTGAATCAGGATGTCCAGGATTTCAGGATTTTCAGGATTGTTATTGATTACTTTTCTGTTTGCATCAGAATCTAAAGATATTATAAGCTGTTGTGCATTTAATTTGTATAAGTGGAACAGGCATCTTGCCTGTTAAACAAGAGTTCAGAACATTAGGATTATACAATTTAGCTGTGTAACAGCTTATCATTATTTAATCTAAATTTATCATCTTTTCGTAAACCAGAAACTTAAAATAAAAATTACATCCTGTACATCCTCTAATCCTGGTTATCCTGATTCAGACAAAAAGATAGAAAATCAAACCATTAATTAAACAATAACATCCTGTACATCCTCTAATCCTGGTTATCCTGATTCAGACAAAAAGACAGAAAATCAAACCATCAATTAAACAATAACATCCTGTAAATCCTCTAATCCTGGTTATCCTGATTCAGACAAAAAGATAGAAAATCAAACCATCAATTAAACAATAACATCCTGTAAATCCTCTAATCCTGGTTATCTTGATCTTGCTTACACCACGCTATCAGAAAATTACAAAACTATCACAGTTTCACCTTGATTAACAACATCATAATAACGAATATGTAAAGTAATTTCTGCATCAAGTTTTTTCAGAAATATCAATAATTTACCCTCACTAAAACGCTGAAATTCACCATTCATTAAATGAGATACTTCCGGTTGAGAAATACCTAAAATCTCGCTAATTTCTCGCCGTTTCAAATTACGTTGTTTTAAAATTTTAATTACTTGTATTCCAATTTTACCTCTAGTTAAAAGTTCATCAGCATTAGCAAAACCTAAATCTTTAAAAACATTACCACTACTTTCTGTAAATGTCTTTTCTTGGTTCATTGTTCCTGTTCTCTTGCTACTGCATCTTTGTAACGTTGTTTAATCAAATCAACATCAGACTGTGGGGTTTTAATTCCCTGTTTTGACTTCTTCTGAAAAGCGTGTAAAACATAAATATTGTTGCCAATTTTTACTGCATAAACACACCTATAAGTATCCTACCTTCTTCATTATCCATTATATATAAAATTTCCTATAATTACAAATCAGATCATATCATAAAAATGAAAAATCACATCCTGTACATCCTATAATCCTGGTTATCCTGATTCAGACAAAAAATTTTGACTTTTGACTTTTGACTTTTGACTTTTGACTTCCCAAAGGGTGTCCTGATTCTGATAAAATAAACCATCCTGTAAATCCTATCCATTACCAATTACCAATCACCAATTACCAATTACCAATCACCAATTACCAATCACCAATTACCAATCCATGAAAAAATTATCTTTCTTATCTCTCTTAATTAGTAGCAGTTTCTTATTATTAGGTTTTCAGGATCAGGTGGCTAATTCTCAACCAAAACCATCAACTATTTGTCCTGGTAATAATTCTCGGTTTAGTATTGAATTTTTCAAGACTAATAATAAAGGTGAACGTTATTCAAAAGGAATTAATCATGTAATTGTTTTTAATCCTAAATCCCCCCATTTAGATTTTAAAGTAAATGTGGGTTTAGATCATAAAATCTATGCTAAGGATGGTAGGGGTAATTTTAGAAGAGAGTATATCCCTAAATTTTTTAGTCAATTGGTAGGTGATGAAAATTCCAAGTTAAATGGTAGAAAACCTATTGCAGCTATTAATGCAGATTATATAGATACGGTGAATAAACCCCAAGGTTTAAATATTTCTCGTGGTGTTGAATATTCTGGTGCTTTTAAAAATAAACGTTCTTCTTTTGCGATATCTGGAGGAAACCCCAGTCAGCGTGTTGCTACTATTCAGATAGGAAAAAGAGGATCTAATTTACTAAATTATAATGTAGTAGGTGGTAATGGTAGATTTTACAATCAGGGTGTTTTTAAAGATATTTGCAAAGCTTTAGGTGATTTTGCTTGTAAAGGTGCTACTAACCGTTCTATGGTAGCAATTACCAGTAAAGGTTATGTAATTCTGTTAGTTAATGATGTGAAAGCTAATTCTAGTATTCAAGTTTCTGCAAATAATAAAGAGTTGTTACCTAGTCAGTTTGATGATGTTTTAGAAGGTATTGCGAGAAATAATTGTTTAGGAAGAATTAGGGAAGGAATGTTATTTGATGGGGGTATGTCTCCAGGGTTGTTTTATAATAATAAGGTGTATGTGGAAAATTTTGGTCCCATTGGTTCGGTGTTTCTCATTTATAAGAAGTGAAAGATAGGTAGGGTTTGCTGAAAAATTTATCTGTGAGGAGTCAGGAGTTCAAGGAGTCAGGAGAAAGATAAATATTTCCTGTTTCCCCAATCACCAATCACCAATCACCAATCACCAATCACCAATCACCAATCACCAATCACCAATCACCAATCACCAATCACCAATATACTATTTTTCATATTGTTCATAAGCTGAAACGATCCTTTGTACTAAAGGATGACGAACAACATCTTTTTGAGTAAATTCACAAAAAGCGATACCTTCAACGTGCTTGAGAATTTGCAAAGCAACGGTTAAACCTGACTGTTGATGTAGAGGTAAATCAGTTTGCGTGATGTCACCTGTAATCACCATACGAGAACCAAAACCCAAACGAGTCAGCACCATTTTCATTTGTGCGGGTGTGGTATTTTGAGCTTCATCAACAATTACAAAAGCATTATTTAAAGTCCGCCCCCGCATATAAGCTAAAGGCGCAACTTCTATTATGCCCCGTTCCATTAAATTAGGGACTTTTTCAGGATCAATAAATTCATTAATAGCATCATAAAGCGGACGCAGATAGGGGTTAACTTTTTGTTGTAAATCTCCTGGTAAAAATCCCAGTTTTTCCCCAGCTTCCACCGCAGGACGGGTTAAAATTAATTTTTCAAATTGATTAGCTAGAAGTTCTTGGACAGCAACAACAACCGCGAGATAGGTTTTACCAGTTCCCGCAGGACCAATACCAAAGGTGAGATCGCGTTTACGAATAGCTTCAATATATTGTCGTTGACGGAAAGTTTTAGCGCGGACTTCTTGACCACGACGACTTTTAGCGAGGATATCGCGCTGTAGGTCTTGTAATTCACCTTGGAGATCGCCCTCTATTGCTTGACGGGCTGTTAAAATATCCGCAGTAGCAATATTATTACCTTTACTCCAGAGATTTTCTAGCGATCGCACTATTTTCACAGCTAGATCAACCTGCTTGTCTTGACCAGAAATGAGTAGTTCTTGACCCCGCAGCACCAAATTAGCTCCTGTTTGTTGAGACAGAAACTTGAGATTTGCTTCCCCATATCCCGCAAGAGCGATCGCACTGGGAATATTAGGCAGCCCAATTGTAACTGCACCTGCCATAGTGTTTATCAAAATTTATCAAAATTTATCAAAAATTTCTCAGAAGATAGACCCCCAACTTCTTGAAGAAGTCGAGGATCTGGGTATTGCGTTTTTTTCAGTCGTATTGACTTAGCAACAAAAGACTGCAAAAATCTTGGTTTTATAGTCGTAGACAGAGCAGTTAGGACGGGCGAAGTAGGGGCGAAGCATTCGGAAAATAACTGTGATCAAAATTGATAATTTATCGCCCGAATGCCTCACCCTTACAGGAAAATAGCTTTCAATAAAAATTGATCATTGATTGCCCGAAGGCTTCACCCCTACGACTCCTGACTCCTGCTATAACAATTTTTTTGCGGACTATCTTCATCTTTACCAGAACTACTTACTGGCTGAGTCACCTCAAAATTACCAGTTTAGACCGACCGAAAGCGGGGTTTAGCAATAGGTCTGGGGATGTCTCCACTTCTTTCTCGTGATCTTGGTGGGGGTATTCTTTCTTCCTGTTCTTCATCAAAAGACATACCATCCCGATTTTGGGTATTGCTGCCGTAGATGTCCAGGTATACTGACTGGCCAGCCAATTCTGCTGCTGCGGCAATTACCGTGCGAATTGCCTGAATATTGCGTCCCCCCCTACCAAAGACTTTTCCTTTGTCTGTAGGGTCAAAAGCGATGCGAATCCAAGCCCGTTTAAGGGTGTAAGACATTTCACAATCGACACTTAAAGACTCTGGAGACTCTAAAAACGGCTGTACAAGAAACTTCACCAGCCCAACATAGTGAGGACTGGCTGCTGGTAACTTCGGCTCAAGTTTATGATGCGGCGTTTGCACTGACTTGTTCAAAAACATTAGCTTTTACGAGGATGCGACGAACGGTGTCAGTAGGTTGAGCGCCTTGTTGAAGACGCTTAACAATACCGGGAACATCCAGACGCACTTCATCAGTTCTGGGGTTGTAAAATCCTAGTTCTTCTAGGGGACGACCATCACGACGAGACAGATCGTTAATAGCAATAATGCGGTAACTTGCTTCCCGCTTTTTACCAAATCGCTTCAAGCGCAGTTTGATCATGTTGAAAAATCGTTGTCCTGTTGGTAGGTAGTGATTTTGTGAATGAAATGATAATTGTAGCACGGTTAGGAGTCAGGAGTCAGGAGATCAAGGAGTCAGGAGTCAGGAGTCAGGAGGCAGGAGGCAGAAGGC
>NZ_JAQMTI010000312.1:0-5005 GCF_028329225.1 Sphaerospermopsis kisseleviana CS-549
AGATTTTAGATTTTAGATTTTAGATTTTAGATTTTAGATTTTAGATTGGAGTTGAGAAAAACAATCCAAAATCCTTGCAGCCAAAATTCAAAATAAATAACTCTTGACTTCTGACTCCTTTAAGGGCGTTCGCGAAGCGTGCTGGAAGCATCAGCATTCGGGCGATAAATTATCAATTTTATCAACAGGTGATTTTCCTGTAAGGGCGAAGCATTCGGGCGATAAATTATCAATTTTATCAACAGGTGATTTTCCGAATGCCTGTCTGCCGACAGGCAGGCTTCGCCCCTACTTCGCCCCTACGACTCCTGACTTCTGCTGTATTTGCAAGGGGTTGATTTTACAGACTTGGTGGCAAAATCAAATTATCAATTTGATGAATTACACCGTTACTTGCTGGAATATCTGCTTTTGTTACTTGAGCATCATTCACAGATACTCCCTTAGAAGGATTGACTAGAACCTTAATGGGGTCTCCTTGTAAGCTGGTGACTTCTCCAGATTTTAAATCACTAGAAAGAACTCTACCTGGTATGACATGATAAGTTAAGATTTTCACCAAAATCTCTTTGTTCTCTGGCTTTAACAAATCCTGCACCGCGTCCTGTGGTAGTTTGGCAAAGGCTTCATCTGTGGGCGCTAAAATTGTAAATGGTCCAGGACCTTGCAAAGTTTCTTTAAGTCCAGCCGCTTCTAAAGCTTTGATGAGGGTTTTAAAATTACCTGCTGATTCAGCAACTTCTACAACGTTTTTGGTTTCTGTGGTCTGGGTTGGTTTGGTGCTGGGAGTAGCTGGTGTTGAAGTTCCAGGTCTGTTTCTGGTTGGTGGTGTGACTCTTGGAGTTTCGCTAGGTGCAGTACCACGGTTGTAGGGAGGTTCGTTGAAAATACTTGGTCTAGGATTCAGCACTCCATCGCCGCTAGACTGGGCTATCTGTGTTGTAATTGTTGTAATTGTTGTAATTTTGATGTTGGCATCATGATTTGGCACTACTTCTGCTCTAGATGGTAAAGTAATCAGGAGATTAACTCCTGTTACTCCCAGTATTCCAGCGATATTGGTCAATAATTTGCTGTAATTAGCCTTCATAAGTTTTTTTTGTCTTTATTTTTGACAAGTTACATAAAAACTTATAACATTTCATTAAACCAAGGGAATAGGGAATTGGTTGTACGGATTATTGTTCAATAATTAAATAGGATTCCTATATCAGCTAATGCCTACTATTAGCATTTTGGGGATGACGGTTTGTTGTACGTTGTTGATCTGTCTGAATTATCGTCGCATCTACCAGTTATTTATGGGCAACTATACTTTTTAAACACATCTAATTTTACTCAGACATAAAATTAGATAATTATAATAATAAATTGTCCTCTTGAAATATTTACAGTTATCAGTGAAGAAAGACGGACATTTTTGTTTTCACTCAATAGGTAAGATTAATTTTGTTTGCATAATTATAATTATCAAAAAATGTAAATATTAATTGTTTTGGAGTGGTTCAAAATATTATAATAAATCACCATACTTAAATTTTATGATTTTTATGGTTTCATGATTTTTCATGAAAAATGATTAGTGTTAACCGCCTCTGTAGTCAAAGCTGTTTCATGGAGAGTTAAAATACCCATTAGCAGATAATTATAAATTCTCAATTTTCAAGTAATCCCAAAAATTACATCAATCACACACTGAATAGTTACTAGAAAAATTACTTAAACTCAAGATAGAATTGTAAAATAGATAAATAAGTTAGTTAGCACGGAAGAGAATATGCTGGAATTATATCAGTGGGAACTATCTCAATATTCAGAAAAAGTGCGTCTATGCCTTGATTATAAAGGCTTAGAGTATCGCAAAATTGAAGTCACTCCCGGAATTGGACAAGTAGAATTGTTTCGTTTGACTGGTCAGAAACAAGTACCAGTATTAAAGGATGGACATAGA
Organism: Sphaerospermopsis kisseleviana CS-549; assembly: GCF_028329225.1. NCBI lineage: Bacteria > Bacillati > Cyanobacteriota > Cyanophyceae > Nostocales > Aphanizomenonaceae > Sphaerospermopsis > Sphaerospermopsis kisseleviana. The sequence continues at coordinate 1,952 of NZ_JAQMTI010000312.1, forward strand.
TATATTGTAGATTCAACGGAAATTGCTAAGTATTTAGACTCGGAATACCCAGATCGTCCACTGATACCAAAGGATAAGAAAAAACGCGCTCAGGCGTTATTATTAGAAGATTGGGCAGATGAGACAATGGGAATTAAGGGTAGAAAAGCTTTGTTTGCTGCGATCAGTCAAGATCAAAATTTCCGCAAATCTTTATTACCAGTCTCCACACCAGATATTTTGAAATCTGTGGTTGAAGGTGTACCAGGTGATTTTCTCAATGTCTTGGGTTTTGGGGTGGGTTTTACTCCTGATATCATAAATTCTGCGATCGCTAGTTTAAAACAAGATTTAGAAATCCTCACAGAACTATTAGCAGATAGTCCTTATCTGTTGGGAGATGAACCCACTATAGCTGATTTAGCAGTTGCAGGATTATCAATATTATTGAAGTTTCCACAAGGTCCTTATTTGGATTTACCAGAATCTCTCAGAGGTAAAGGATTACCAATTTTAGCCGATAATCCTGATTATGAACCATTTTTCACCTGGCGCGATCGCCTCTATGAACAATTCAGAAAACCCTTAACAGGTAAACCCCCCGCTACCGGAAGCGCACCTACTTCGATAGAAATTGATTAATTTAGGTGACTGGTGATAGGTGATAGGTGATAGGTGACTGGTGACTGGTGACTGGGAAGATGAATAACCGAATTACCAATTACCAATTACCAATCCCCAATTACCAATTCCCCAATTCCCAATTACCAATTACCAATTACCAATTACCAATTACCAATTACCAATTACCAATTACCAATTCCCAATTACCTATCTAAAATGAATTCAGGACAACCATTAGGTTCAGTTATTGAAGGTTCTCTCACTGGAGGTTTAGAAGTAAGATTACACCCGGATATCTCTGTAGAAGATATGCGGGTAGGTAAATTTCTTGTAGTTCAAGGGGTGCGATCGCGTTTTTTCTGTATGCTAACAGATGTATCTTTAGGAACAGCAAATGCGCGAATTATCGCTAACCCCCCTGGTTGGGAAGATACTTTTTTACGGGAGATTTTAGCGGGAAGCGGTACTTATGGGATGATCAACCTCGCACCCATGTTGATGTTTACCCCGGAAACCAATGAATCTTTTTTCTCTGTTAACGGTAAATCTTTCAATACCTTTGTACCATCTGCTACAGGTTTAGCTTCTTTCCAACCTCAAACCAGCACTACAATGGAATTGCTACCTGTAAAAACTATACCTAGTCATTTTAGCCAAGTTTACGAAGCTAATGAAGAGGATTTTCGGCGGGTGTTTGGTTGGGAAGATGACCCCCACAGAAACAACTTCTCTATCGGTAAACCCTTAGATATGGATGTACCGATTTGTATTGATTTAAACCGTTTTGTGGAACGAAGTAATGGCGTTTTTGGTAAATCTGGGACTGGTAAATCGTTTCTGACACGCTTACTTTTAGCCGGTGTGATTCGTAAAAATGCCGCTGTTAACTTAATTTTTGATATGCACTCAGAATATGGCTGGGAAGCAGTGGCAGAAGGTAAAGAAGTTAACACGGTTAAAGGTTTAAAACAGTTATTTCCTGGTAAAGTCGAAGTTTATACTCTTGATCCAGAATCAACCAAGCGTAGAGGTGTCAGGGATGCACAAGAACTATATTTAAGTTATGAACAAATAGAAGTCGAAGATATTAAATTATGTGCTAGAGAGTTAGGTATTACCGAAGCAGCTTTAGACAATGCCAATATCTTATGTAATGAGTTAGGTAAATCTTGGATTCCTCAATTGTTCAACATGACCAGTGAGGATATTAAAATGTTTTGTGAAGACAAGCCAGGACATCCAGGCTCAATCACTTCTTTGCAGCGTAAATTATTGCGTTTAGATAGTTTAAAATATATGCGGGCAGTTTGTCCCCAGAACTATATTAAAAAAATAGTACAATCTTTGGAAGCTGGCAAAAATGTAGTGATAGAATTTGGTTCACAGTCAAATATGCTCTCTTATATGTTAGTGACGAATATGATCACCAGACGTATACATGAGCATTATGTCAAAAGAGCAGATAAATTTCTGCAAAGCAAAAATCCCTTGGATCGGCCAACACCATTAATGATTACAATAGAAGAAGCCCATCGTTTTCTTGATCCCGCAGTGGTTCAAAGTACCATCTTTGGGACTATAGCTAGGGAACTGAGGAAATATTTTGTAACACTTTTGGTAGTTGATCAGCGTCCGTCTGGGATAGATAATGAAGTTATGTCCCAAATTGGTACTCGCATCACTGCTTTACTTAACGACGAGAAAGATATTGATGCTATTTTTACAGGTGTATCGGGTGGGGTAGCTTTGCGTTCAGTCTTATCTAAGTTAGATTCTAAACAACAAGCTTTAATTTTAGGTCATGCCGTACCCATGCCAGTAGTAGTGCGTACACGTCCCTATGATACGGTGTTTTATGGGGAAATTGGTGATCAAGTTTGGGAAGAAAAGTCAGATGCAGAAGTTTTTGCGGCCGCAGAACTCGCTAAAGCTGACTTAGGTTTTTAGTAATTCAAGGGTGATTGGTGATTGGTGATTGGTGATTGGTGACTGGTGATTGGTGATTGGTGATTGGTGACTGGTGATTGGTGATTGGTGATTGGGGAAAATAAGATATTACTTCTTGCCTTCTGCCTTCTGTCTTCTGCCTCCTGAACTCCTGAACTCTTATAAATTCGTGACATCCCTCCATTGGGGTAGCTTGATAAGTTCGGTTATCCGGCCACTTGTAAGCAACAGAAGAGGGGTTTTTAACGTCACTATAGATATGTAGCCGTAGACAGCGTGGTTGGGAAATCAATTAATCATGAAACTCTTACTAAAAAAGGGTTGTACTCCTGACTCCTGTAGGGGCGAAGTAGGGGCGAAGTAGGGGCGAAGCATTCGGAAAATAGCCTGTTCAGAAAATTGATAATTTATCGCCCGAATGCTTCGCCCTTAGAGGAAAATAGCCTGTTCAGAAAATTGATAATTTATCGCCCGAATGCTTCGCCCTTAGAGGAAAATAGCCTG
>NZ_JAQMTI010000313.1:0-3583 GCF_028329225.1 Sphaerospermopsis kisseleviana CS-549
GGTGACTGGGGACTGGGGACTGGGGACTGGGGACTGGGGACACTTCGACAAGCTCAGTGCATCGCTGGGGACTGGGGACTGGGTAATCAATTTTATGTTTTTTAATCAACTATTCCCTATTCCCTATTCCCTATTCCCTATTCCCTATTCCCCAAGATAAATGTAAGGGTTTAGCATTGCTAAACCCCTACTGACTCCAGATAAAAATCATCCTTGGGGGTGATTTAATTCGCCATCTAACGGAATAAGCTACTTAATGAACTATCTTCGTGAATCCGCCAAATCGCCTCACCAAGTAAATTAGCAACTGACAGCGTGACTAACTGAGGAAAACGATTACTTTCAGGAATAGGAATAGTGTTAGTAACTATCACTTCCTCAAATAAGCCACTGGATAAGCGTTCAATCGCTGGTGGTGAAAATACGGCATGGGTAGCACAAGCATATACTTGACCAGCGCCTTCTTGACGGAGTAATTTCGCCCCTTCTGTAATTGTTCCGCCTGTATCAATCATGTCATCTACTAAAATCGCCGTTTTGCCTCTGACATCACCGATGACATTCAAAACCTCAGCGACGTTGTGAGCTTGACGGCGTTTATCAATGATTGCCAGAGGTGCATCATTCAATTTTTTGGCAAATGCTCTGGCTCTGGCAACACCGCCCACATCAGGGGAAACAACTACAACATCATGTAGTTGTTTACTCTGTAAATAATCCAGTATCACGGGTGAACCATAAACATGATCAAAGGGTATGTCAAAATACCCCTGTATTTGTGCTGCGTGTAAGTCCATTGCGAGAATACGACTAGCACCAGCTTGAGTAATCAGGTTAGCAACCAGTTTAGCGGTGATAGATTCTCGTCCTGCGGTTTTACGGTCAGCGCGGGCATAACCATAATAGGGAATTACTGCGGTAATTTGCCGTGCAGATGCGCGACGACAAGCATCAATCATGATCAGTAATTCCATTAAATGGTCGTTAACTGGCTGGCACGTTGGCTGGATTAAATAGACATCACAACCGCGAATAGATTCTTGGATTTGAACATACAGTTCACCATCCGCAAATCTTTTGCGAATCATCGGACCCAAGTCCATCCCCAGGTAACGAGCGACTTCTTGGGATAATTGTAAATTGGCAGAGCCAGAAAACAGCCGCAGACGGTGATTTTCAGTCAGTCCTGTGGTGACTGGGTGCATTGTCAAAGTTGCAGAACTCAGCACAGCAGATCCTCGATGTGCATTCATGGCGATATTATCATCAGAGATTTAGCAGATTTCACGGTCATAGATAGACTAAACAAAACATTTGTAAGTTTTGTTGAAACTTCTATACAAACTTGCAATATTTCTCCATATACTTACATTCACTAATTTTCTAGTTCTTCTGAGAAAAAACCAATGAGGAATATACTGACATCTATTTTGATCAATAGTTTCAGAGTTCCATTTTTGGAAATTGGAATGAACCACCCAAATATTTGATAATTTGCTATGGTAGATCACTTATTATACCGTTTCTTTTATCACTGAGATCAATTTATTTGCACATAAATTCAAAATTGTTTCCAATTTTCAACAGTATTAATCAGTCCCACAGAAAATGATCAATGCCAGTTGACAATTTAAGCAGGGGACAATAGAAATTTTCTGACTGCGGAATGTTGAAAACCAAAGATTAAGCCTTCAAGATGCTGGTACTTATTAGACATCTTCAGACATTAAATATGCGGTTTCCAGAACCCTTGTAGAAACGTTGCATACAACGTCTCTACATTCTTTTTCGGAGATGTCTATTTTATGATACTAGCGTCAAATTGAGAAACTCAGTTATTCGATCTTCTATATTGGGGACTGGGGACTGGTGACTGGGGACTGGGGACTAGGTAATCAATTTTATTTTTTCTAATCAACTATTCCCAATTCCCAATTCCCAATTCCCAATTCCCAATTCCCACGTTTATGCTTTAGTTAATTTCTAGCTCAGTTGCTATTACACTTACTCTATTGATTATGCAACCACCCATTAAAGTTGGTACTGTTCTACAAAATCGTTATCACATCATTCACATTCTCGGACAAGGGGGTTTTGGTAGAACCTATCTCGCAGAAGACGAAAGACGCTTTAACGAACTTTGTGCAATTAAAGAATTAATGCTCACGGAGACGGGTGTTTATGGTGGAAAAAAGGCACAGGAGTTGTTTGAACGCGAAGCTGCCACTTTATATCAAATCGAGCATCTGCAAATACCCAAGTTTAGAGAGAAGTTTTCCCAAGATCAACGCTTATTTTTGGTGCAAGATTACATTAGCGGCAAGACCTATCACACCCTGTTAAATGAACGTCGCGCTGAAAGTCAAGCTTTTACTGAAGCTGAGGTATTACACTTGCTATGCTCTTTGTTGCCCGTTTTGGAGCATATTCACAAGAAGAGAATTATTCACCGGGATATTTCGCCGGATAATTTGATTTTACGGGATATTGATCAAAAACCTGTATTAATTGATTTTGGGGTGGTGAAAGAACTCGCTACACGGTTATCTACCCCGGAAAAAAAGCCGGTGACAACGGTGGGTAAACCGGGCTATTCTCCTAGTGAACAAATGCAGTCCGGTAAAGCTTATCCTAATAGTGATTTGTATGCACTGGCGGTAACGGCTATAGTTTTGTTGACGGGAAAAGAACCAGCAGAGTTATTTGATGAAACCCAACTGACTTGGAACTGGCAGCAATGGGTAGAAGTGAATCACGGATTTGCTGAAGTTTTAAATCGGATGTTAAGTTATGTACCGGGCGATCGCTATCAAAGTGCTAAGGATGTATTATCAGCTTTAGAATCTCTGGAGCAACGGCATATTCCGCAGCCAGAGGTATCATATCTGCCAACTGTTGCTGTTAGTCATCGTCCCGATCCTTTACCACTAACACCCAACACACTTGATCCAGTAATTCCACAGCATCAAAGTAGCTCTATCTTAGATAATCCGTTAGCTATTGGTGCTATTGGCAGTGCCGTAGTAATCTTAGCAGGATTTGGTTCTTGGACAGTGGTTAATTCTCTTCGCAGTCAACAATCACAAACACCACCAGAACAAGCAACCACACCCCAAAGTTTTCCTTCTCCTGTTATTCCCGGTGTGACATCTACACCAACACCAGATTTAACATTAACACCAACACCAACACCGACTAATACTGAATTTGTTTTCTATACAAAACGTTTGAGATTCGGAACATCTAACACAATTAAGGTAGATGATACTATCAAGGCTCAGGAAATAATTAAATACAGTTTTACGGGTGATGTTGGGCAAAAGTTAACTGTATCTGTTGACAAAGAAAGTGGAGTTGTGTTAGCGGTGCTAACCGCTGATGGTCAACCGATTAGTTATGATTCAGAGCGAGTTACTTCTTATCAAGGGCTATTATCAAATAGTGGTGAATACATTATTCAATTAACTTTGTCCACAGAAGTGGCTGAAAGTGATTATAGTTTGAATATCGCTTTAGAAAACCCAGTTGAACCTACACCCACCGAAACCCCAACCCCCACCGAAACCCCCACCCCCACCGAAAC
>NZ_JAQMTI010000314.1:0-3769 GCF_028329225.1 Sphaerospermopsis kisseleviana CS-549
CACCAGTCCCCAGTCACCAGTCCCCAGTCCCCAGTCACCAGTCACCAGTCACCAGTCCCCAGTCACCACACAAATATTTTTAAAGTTTCTGGAAAATTGGCGCTTATGTTTGCTATTTGTGGAAAAGTGATTAAATCAGGAGAACCAAATTTATGACTTCCAAAGGAAAAGCTGCTAAACCTTCTTACGTTTTCCGTGCCAGTTGGGCGTTGCTACTGTTGGCGATCAACTTCTTGGTGGCAGCTTATTATTTTCAGATCATTGAATAATTAGCTATCAGCTTTCAGCATTTAGCATTTAGCGATCAACTTTCTTGCCATTAGGTTGATGCTAAATACTGACGGCTGAAGGCTGATTTTTTATACTAATTGGAAAGATGAATTTGAACAATTAAAAGATGAAATGTTGATATATCAAGACTTTCACAATCCAAAATCCAAAATCCACAATCTAAAATGGTATTAGATTGTGCCTTTAAATAAACCTTTGGGACGGATGAGCAGCACCAAAATCATGATTAAGAGAGCTACACCTTGTTTATACTGAGAACCTAGCCAAGGGATGCTGACTTCCTGAACAATACCAATGATAAAAGCAGCAGCGATCGCACCGTAGGGGTTGCCAATACCACCCAAAATCACAGAGGCAAACAAGGGCAAAATCAGAAACCAGCCCATATTCGGACGTACAGCGGTAATCAAACCGTACATACTACCGCCTAAAGAAGTAAAAGTACCTGCAATTATCCAAGTCCAAAGAATTACTCTATCAACGTTAATACCAGATACTCTAGCTAAGTCTAAATCATCGGCTACTGCTCGCATAGCTTTACCGATTTTAGTGTTTTGTAATATGTAGTGAAGAAACAAAATCGCCAGCACAGCTAACCCTAGTACCAATAATTGATTTTGCGGTATCCGTAATTCCCCAAATTCTAAAGCAGGGATGACAGGGAGATTATAGTTTTGGTTTTTACCACCCCAAATAAAAATAATGCCGTTGCGGAGAAATAAGGCCAGTCCGATAGAAATGATGATCAGTGTGGTGGAAGTAGCACGAACTGACCGCATTTTTGACCACAGCAATTTTTCTGTCAGTAACATTACTGCGACTGTTCCCGATGCTGCTAAAATCATTGATAGCCAAATGTTTACACCCAAGGCATTGGCTACCAAAGTCAAATAAGCTCCCAAGGTAAGAAAATCACCATGAGCAAAGTTTGATAATCGTAAAATTCCATAGGTCAGCGTTAGTCCTACTGCTCCTAGAGCAATAATACTGCCCACCGCAATGCCATTAATGATTAATTGAGCTAGTTGTGTATCCATTGTTTTAAGTTTCTGTGAAGAAAATAAAATAAATGTGTAATGTGATTCAATAACAGTTGCATTAGGAGTTACAATAGATACTATCAGTTATAATTTACAATTAAAAGATATTTCTCCGTTAATATACATAAAATCCAGTTCATAATTTCCTGCCAAGGTTAGTTTCTTTGGCTGTCTAGTAAACCATGCAGCAGTCTTCAAACTTACCAGAACAAAACTCCCAGATCGATGGAACATCAAAACTTTTGCACACAATCCAGCAACGGCGGGATAATTTTTGGTTGCAAAACAGATTAAATCATTTGCAGAGTCGTTTAAATGATTGTCTGCTGGCTGCTAATATGATGCAGTCCACAGAGACAGAAGCAGAAATTTATCAAACGGTAGTCAACGAACTGGAAAAAGCTTTAAATGGGCGTTGGGTGGCGATCGCTCAATTTCCAGCAGATGAAATAGTGGGTAAGATTTGTTATGTTTCTAGTTCTTCCTCCCTGAGAACACCAATCATAGAAATAATATCTCAACCTGGAACAAAGCTGGACTTGAGGTTAAACGCTACCATCAGACTGGAAGATTTGCAGCAAATGGAGAAACAAAAACCTGGCAGTGCTTGGCGTTTAGTTGATGATGATAACGGTATGATGGCATGGCTAATTATTGCCACATCAAAGTCTAACGTGAATGGTGTTTCAATTAAACCATCCTTAACTCCCCTGCGATCGCAATTCATTAAAAGAACAATTCAGCATTGTCATACAGCCTTAACACAACTAAAGCAAATGCAATTTTGGCAAGAAAGATGTCAACAATTAGCTAATTATAATCAAGAATTAGAACGCACCAATCAACTTAAAAATCAATTTCTCGCCAATACCAGTCACGAAATCCGCACACTTTTAAGTTCTATAATTGGATTTACTCATCTACTTTTAGCACAAGGTTACGAACCAGACAGACAACGCCATCAAGAATATTTACACATTATTCAATCGAGTGGTAAGCATTTACTAGACTTGATTAACGATATTTTGGATCTTTCCAAAATAGAAGCCAACGAGCTAGAAATACAATGGGAAATAATTGATGTACCATCATTATGTAGCAATGTTTTAGCTTTAGTGAAAGAAAAAGCTGCTAATAAAGGTTTGAAATTACGTTTAGAAATTAACGATGATGTAACAACTTTATTAGCTGATTCTTTGCGACTCAAGCAAATGCTCTTGAATTTATTATTTAATGCAGTCAAATTTACCAATTCAGGTAGTGTTGGTTTAAGAGTAGCTACACAAGATTCATCTTTACGATTTACAGTTTGGGATACTGGAATTGGTATTTCCAAAGAATATCAATCTTTACTATTTCGTCCTTATAGCCAAATTATGAACCCCGGTTCTAGAAACAACGAAGGTACTGGTTTAGGGTTGGTAGTGACACAACAACTGGCTCAAATTCATGGTGGTTCTTTAGAGTTAGAATCGGAAGTAAATAAAGGTTCTGCTTTTACTATTATCCTACCACTTAAACCCACAGGAAAAGTTTTGGAAGCAATCGAAGTCAAAGCAGAAAAAGATTTAGAATTAAGTCAAGTAACGAGTAATTCTTCTGCTTCTCAGTTTTCTTCTCATATTCCCATCAGTAGATCAAGAGAAATTTTATTAGTAGAAGATGATTTTGCCAATTCTGAATTAATACGAATTTATTTAAGTATATTAAGTTATCAAGTGACTTGTGTTAAGAATGCACAGGAAATGTGGATGACTCTCCCACAGATACAACCAGCAGTAATTTTAATGGATGTGAATTTACCAGATAGCAACGGTTTGAGTTTAGTGGAACAACTGCGAAAACATCCCCAATATCAGCATATTCCGATAATTGCCCAAACAGCAATGGCTATGAAAGGAGATAAAGAAACTTGTTTAGCTGCTGGTGTTGATGATTATATTTCCAAACCCATAGATTTACAAGTTTTAGGTAGTATGGTAGCAAAATATTGTCAAGGATTTAACAATGGACAATTGATAATTGACAATTGATAATGGGGAGCATCCCAATTTTGCAAAAATCAACGCAACCACACCAAAAACTCTGGCTCAACTTTCTTAACTTTGTGTCCTTTGCGCCCTTTGCGGTTCAATCATATTCAGCCTTGGAGCATTTTATTTCGTGAGATAAAAATAAATTTAAAAAATAAATTTACACATTTGGGATATTCCCTGATAATGAGGTTAATTGGGTTGTAAATCTCTAGTTTTCAAGATCAAGAAAATTAACGAAGGCAGAAGGCAGGAGGCTGAATACTTAGGGGTTGCTGAGAAAGTCTTTCCGTGAGGGCATAGGAGTCAGGAGTCAGGAGTCAGGAGTCAGGAGGAGATTTGAAAATTTCTTTGCCATCTCTTGAAATCCCAAAAAATGCACACTTTTTCCGGTATACCCTTCAA
>NZ_JAQMTI010000315.1:0-17881 GCF_028329225.1 Sphaerospermopsis kisseleviana CS-549
AAGGTATTATAGAGTTATTGGAAACTGTGTTGTTGTCGAAGTTTTCGCAATTAACCCGTCAGGAGATAGAAGCGATGTTTTTAGTTAATGATATCAAACAAACAAGGGTATATCAAGAAGCAAAGCAGGAAGGTAGAGAAGAAGGTGAACAAGAGGGAGAGAAAAATTTACTACTGCGTCTGTTATCTAAGAGGTTTGGAAAATTGACAGATAGTTATATCCAGAAAATCAGTAACCTGAAAATAGCACAATTAGAAGACTTGGGAGAAGCGTTATTAGATTTTCGGGATATCAACGATTTAGATGAATGGTTGAAATCCCAAACCTAAATTTAAGCTGGTAAATTTGGGACTTTCAACAAGTCTAAACCTCTCTCAAATATCTCATCAATGGGCAACATTTCCCCAGAATTAGTCATAAATTTATGGTCTTTTGTTGCCCTGATTTTTGAACCATCATCTAAACAATATTCATATAATTCTTGCACTCCCCGATGATGCCATTGGGCAATAGGTTGAGTGTAAACATTACCATTGTTATCAACACTAAATACACTACACTCAATCTGCTTTTCCACAATTTCCCCAATAGGTAAAAAGCCATATTCTAAAGTTAAAACCTCAGTTTCATAACTCAAACAATATTCGGCAAACTTCAACATATCCGCAAATAGTTTTTCAGCTACTTGGGGTTTTACACCGTTTTTTGCTGAACCATCTATAAAATTTTGCTTTTGTTTTTCCATCTCCGCTACTTTCTTTTTACCCATAGCGCGACGCAGTAAGTCAGCTTGTCCTAAAGAATAACCTGCCATATCTTGAGCAATTTTCATAATTTGCTCTTGATAAACCATAATTCCATAGGTTTCATTTAATATAGGTTGTAAAAGTTGCGATTCATAATCAATTGCTTCTCTACCATGTTTACGGTTAATAAACTTAGGAATTAATCCCGCATCTAATGGACCAGGTCTATATAATGCCAAAATAGAAGAAATATCTTCAATATTAGAAGGTTTCAAATCTCTCACGATTTGCTTCATTCCTGAAGATTCTAATTGAAAGATACCTTCTAAATCTCCAGATTCTAATAATGAATATGCTTGAGATACATCTTTAGGTAAAGTGCTATGTTCACCTTTAGCTAATATTTTCTGGGCTTTTCTTTCATCACGGGTAATGTCATCAGGATCAATATGATATCCTTTACTTTGTTGTATTAAATCAATGGTTTTTTGAATTAAGGTTAGGTTTCTTAAACCCAAAAAGTCCATTTTTAACAAACCCAGTGATTCTAAATCTTCCATAAAATACTGGGTAATTACTGAGCCGTCGTTATTACGTTGTAAGGGTACAATTTCATCTAATGGTTCTGCGGAAATAACCACACCTGCTGCATGAACACCAAAGGTTTTGTTAGTTCCTTCTATTCGCATGGCCATATCTATCCAGCGGCGAACATTCGGATCATTATCGTATTTTTCTTTAAATTCTGGTGCTGGTGTTTGATCAGAAACCATTACTTTCAATTTAGTTGGTTTACCCCGTACCACTGGGATCATTTTCGCCATTTTATCAGCTTCCCCATAGGGAATATCTAATACTCTGGCGACATCTTTTAATACTGCTTTGGATGTTAAACGGTTAAAAGTGATAATTTGGGCAACTCTATCTACACCATATTTTCTAGTCACATAATCAATTACTTCATCCCGTTTTTCAATACAGAAATCTGTATCAATATCAGGCATGGATTTCCGTTCTGGGTTCAAAAATCGCTCGAACAGTAAGCCATGATGCACGGGATCAATATTAGTAATTCGCATGGCATAAGCAACTAATGAACCAGCCGCAGAACCACGACCAGGACCGACGGGAATATTATTATCTCGCGCAAATTTGATATAGTCCCACACTACTAAAAAGTAGGTAGAAAAACCCATTTGCTGAATCATTTTTAATTCATACTCTAATCTTTCTTTGTAGACTGGATCTACTTCGTTACGAGATTTGCGGTTTAATCTTTCTAACAGTCCTTGCCAAGCTACTTCTTCAGCGTAAGTATCAGGAGTGTGTCCAGAAGGAATGGGAGGAGTAGGAATTTTCGGCTCATCCATGATATGGTAAGGCTCGACTTTATCCGCTACTTCAACTGTTGTCGCTATGGCTTCTTCTATGACATCATCGGGTAAATGATCACGAAATAGTAACTTCATTTCTGTGGCAGATTTTAAATATTCTGTGCCGCTATATCGCATCCGGTTATCATCAACAATTAGTTTACCGGTTTGAATACAAAGTAAAGCATCATGGGCTTCTACGTCAAAGCAAGAAATATAATGAGAATCGTTAGTAGCGACAAATTTAATGCCTAATTCACGGGCAATTTTCACAATTTCAACATTTACAATTCTGTCTTCTTGAGAACCGTGATCTTGAATTTCTAAATAAAAATCTTCGCCAAATACTTCTTTATACCATTTGGCAACTTTTCGGGCTGCATCTGGTCTACCACTGAGAATTGCTTGGGGAATTTCTCCTCCTAAACAAGCACTGGTGATAATCAAACCTTCTTTATATTGTTTGAGTAAATCTTTATTAATGCAAGGACGGGAAAAAATACCTTTACCTTGTACACCTTTAAGATTAGAAATTGTGGTGAGTTTAACTAGGTTTTTATAACCTTTGGTGTTTTTTGCTAAAACAACTTGATGATATTTAGGACGGCGTTCTTGTTTTTCAATATCACCGTTAATGATATACATTTCGTTGCCAATAATTGGCTTAATAGTCTTACTGCGGCAGATTTTGATGAGTTCAACTGCGCCATACATGACACCATGATCTGTGAGGGCGATCGCTTTCATTCCTAGTGCGATCGCCTGATCTACTAACTCTGGTAGTTGACTAGCACCGTCTAGCAAACTGTAGTCGCTGTGAATATGCAAAGGTACAAAAGACATAAGCAATTAATAGTGAATAATTAAACGGTTATAATGCAGCTATTTATACCAGGAGTCAGGAGTCGTAGGGGCGAAGTAGGGGCGAAGCCTGCCTGTCGGCAGACAGGCATTCGGAAAATAACCTGTGATAAAAATTGATAATTTATCGCCCGAATGCTTCGCCCTTACAGGAAAATAACCTGTGATAAAAATTGATAATTTATCGCCCGAATGCTGATGCTTCCAGCACGCTTCGCGAACGCCCGTAAAGGAGTCAGGAGTCAGGAGTAAAACTGGCTTTGTATCTAGGTTTCAATTGAGATTCTGTGCCTCATTGATCTGCAATCTACTGTCATAGCAATTTAGCTTGATGACAAAAGCAAGTATTTTACCTATTCCGCATAACAGCAAAAAGGCGACATCTGAGTAATACGTGAGTTTAGCACAGGAATCAGTTTCTTAATTCTCAGCGAATGGATGGAAAAAGCCTCGTGAGAACACGAGGCATAAACAGTTATCAGTTATCGCTTTTCAGTGTAACCTGTCATTTGTCACCTGTAAACTAAGACTGTTGAGGTCCTTTGGCATCGGAATGTTTAGCCAAACACCGTTCTAAAAGTTGAACCCTCCATATTAGCGCAAACTGACGAGGATTCCAGATAAATTTAGTATCACGACCAAATAAGGGCTGGTTCAAATAATCCCAAAGAGGAAATTTAATTTTTGTGTGTTCGGGAGCCATAGGTGGAACAAAATATTATAAAATTGCTTCAGGAGTAGTTGGCATTTTATTTAAAAAAATTATTTGATAAATAAATTTCCACTACTAATACCTTTATAATTCAAGAATAAACCAGTATTTTCCGAATGTCTTTGTGGCAATTGCGGAATTTAAGAAAACTTTATTTTTATTAATTTTAAGAAATTGTTAGTAAATCCTGACTTGGTTGTTGACAATAATTCTGGAAGGGTGGAAGACTGAAAAGAAAATTTTGATATGCCATAGACATTTGTCTAGCCACTTCATCAATATGAACGCAACTAGGACTAGTCCCTAAACCGGAAACAGCAACTATATTGATTGGCTTTTGTAAACAATTGTAGTAGAACTTATTATGTTGGCGGATAGCTAACAAAGTTGATCTCTCTTCAACTGCGTTAATAACACAACAATTTCATCCATTGCTTTTCTCACCACACTTGCAGGTTGTTCAGACTGATTTACCATAATACTAAAAACCAAAGTTTCATAATTAGGAACATTGACATATCCAGATAAAGAAACCACACCCATCATAGTACCTGTTTTTGCTTGGACAATTCCTTGAGCAGATGTATTCAGAAAACGATTTTTTAAAGTACCACTAACACCAGCAACAGGTAAAGAAGCACGAAATACTTCTGCTTGGGAAGATTTACTCATCACTTGCAAAAGTTGTACCAAAGCTTCTGGACTAATTAAATTTTTACGAGATAACCCAGAACCATCTACAATCTTATAGCTATTCGGTTCAATTCCTAATTCAGTTAACGTATTTTTTAAAGCTTGCAATCCTAAATCAGCAGTATTTTTATTTTTGGCTAATTGCTGTTTATCAGCTAAACTTCTGAGTAAGACTTCAGTATACAAATTATTACTATTGACATTTGTTTCTACTAATAATTCAGATAGCGGCGGAGATTCAACAGCGGCTATTTCTTGTTCATTATTACCACCATTATTAACAGATGTCCGGTTAACTTTTATTCCTGATTTTGTTAAAGTTAAACGGAAATTTTGCAAGAAATTTTGAGCAGGATCAAATACCGCTATAGCTGTAATATCTGGTTCTGAGTTTACAGGCAATTTTCCTGTGATTCTTAAAATCTGACCTTTTAAATCTCGGTAAACTTCCACATCACCCGGTTCATTTTCTGGAGTAGTAATTGCATTATTTTCAATCTGCCAATTATAAGCATCCAGAGGATTAGACCATTTAATTTTTAAAGGTTTTCCAATTTCTTGAGGCAAAAAAGTTATAACAGAAGTATTTTCATTAACAATTAAACTATTGACAGGTGCGCCATAATAAGATTGTACATCTTCCCATTGCCAACTAGGATGAACTACCTCACCTTGAAAATAACTATCATCAGCAATTAATTGATTAATTTCCCGAATACCTTTTTGATATAATTGCTTGGCTAATATTGTTAATTGCTCATTTTTAAAACTTGGATCTCCTCTACCAACAACCCGCAAAATACCTTCACTGTCTTGATAAACAGAGGTACGAATGCGAAAATTTGCCCCTAGTTTCTGCAATGCGGCTGCTGTTGTGAAAAGTTTAGTATTAGAAGCAGGAATAAAATATTTTTCTGGATCTCGACTGTAAAGAGTTTGTGGAGATGATAGGGGTTTGATTAAAATTCCCCAACGCATTCTCTTAAATATAGGACGATTAATTACAGCATCTATAGATGATTCTATTTGAGCAGAACAAGTATATTTTGTGGTAGTTGCTGGTGCTGTTGGGGTTTGTGCTTGAGCTATGTGCTGGTTAACATTAATTTGAACACCGATAAATAACAGCATCAAGCTAATAGATATTTTTTTGTGAATCATTTTATTTTGGCTAAATGTAATCCTAATGTTGTAACTTACAGCAGGTTGCAGATCAATGAGGCACAGAATCTAAATTGAAACCTATACACAAAGCCTGTTTTACTCCTGACTGCTGACTCCTGTACGGGCGTTCGCGAAGCGTGCTGGAAGCATCAGCATTCGGGCGATAAATTATCAATTTTGATCACAGGTTATTTTCCGAATGCCTGTCTGCCGACAGGCAGGCTTCGCCCCTACTTCGCCCCTACTTCGCCCCTACGACTCCTGAATTCTGCTGTACTTTGCGTAGCTGAATTACTACTTAAAAAGCCCATGATCGCCTAAAATTTGCTACTCATGAGCTAAATTAACTTATTTATGTGAAAACTGCAAACTAAAGAGCTAAATGACCTAATTCTTGGAAAAGAGGGGGATATTCAAAAAACAAACCAATAATTATTCTTCTTCCTCCTCTTCTTCTTCATATTCTTCAAAAATTTCGTCTATCAGTTCTTCTGCTCGCTCATCGGAAATTTTTAATGCTTCCTGAAGTTCAAAGAGATAATCTTCTTCTGATTCGGGTATGTCTTCTTCCATTCCCAGGATCAAAATAGCTGTGATATAGGCAGTTTCACGATAACTCTTTTTTGTTAAGGATGCGATCGCACTAGGAATTAAATTCTCTACTTTTTCTTCCTCTATCAAGGTGTTGACTTTTGCTGTTAACTTATCAAAGTCTTCCTCAGAGTAACTTGCAAACAGTTCAATACCTTCTAACATTTCTGGTAAGGGGTATTCTTCGGGGGTAATAATACCTTCATCCTCACCAGAAGCGGAAAAAAGTCCGATAATGGCGATCGCCACTTCTGGTTCTAGTTTAACTGGAGTTTTGATTTTGCTTTTAACCAACTCACTTTTAGACATGATGATCCTTTTGACAGACTATTATTTAGATTCCCAAATCATTGCATAAAATCACAGAGACTGTTACTTTTTTTCATACATTTGCACACAGAAGTTATGTTTTTAACATCAAAAAGATTTTAGCTAAACTCAAAAGCTATATCCCAATCTAGAAGGTGATTTTCACACAATATCCCCGACTTCTTGCAGAAATCAGGGATCTGATTCTGGTTATATGACTTACAACTTATTCCCGCACTCAGCACAGAAATTATGACTGGGTGGGTTTTTTGTACCACAATGGTTGCAGTAAACTGGCTCAACTGCGGTTTTTGGTGCTGGCTTCGGTAAACCAAACATCTGGGCGTTACTCTTACCAGGCGCTACCATTGGATAGCAGTTTTCATCCTTAGTAACACGCACATCTACCACTACAGGTCCATTGTGTGCCAGCATTTCCGCGATTTTATCTGCTAACTCTTCTCTGGTATTAATCACCATACCTTTAATACCATAAGCCTGTGCCAAAAGTTCAATATCTGGCATCCCTACTTCCATGTTAGAGCAGGAATAACGCTCACCGTAAAAGGCTTGTTGCCACTGGCGCACCATTCCCTGCCAACCGTTATTTAAAATTACGGTCTTGACATTTATACCATATTGTGCTAAAGTCCCCAATTCCTGTAAACACATTTGGAAACTAGCATCACCACTGATACAGATTACCTCTTCATCAGGGAAAGCTACCTTTGCACCCATCGCCGCAGGTACACCAAAACCCATTGTTCCTAAACCTGCACTAGAGATCCAGCGTCTTGGACCATTCTTCAAAAATTGGGCTGCCCACATTTGATGTTGTCCCACATCAGTAGTATAAAAAGCGTTGGGTGCTTGACGACCAACTTCCACAATTACCTCTTGGGGAGAAATACTATCAGCATGATGAGGTACAACCAAAGGATAATCCTGTTTCCACTGGTTGATTAAATTCAACCATTCTTGATTTTGGTTGGGTGTTGCTTTGCCGTTTGCGTCTTGACAGCGCCGTAATAAATCTTTTAAAACGTTTTTGACATCACCAACAATAGGCACATCAGGAACACGGTTTTTACCTACTTCTGCTGGATCAATGTCAATGTGAATAACTTTAGCGTGGGAGGCAAACTCATCTAATTTACCTGTCACGCGGTCATCAAATCTTGCACCAACACAAATCAGTAAATCACAATCTGTCACCGCAAAGTTAGCGTAAGCTGTTCCGTGCATTCCCAACATTCCCACAGATAGGGGATGATGTTCATCAAATGCACCGATACCCATTAAGGTTGTGGTGACAGGGATATTAAATAATTCTGCTAATTGTTTAACTTCTTCGTGAGCATTAGCCGCGATCGCACCCCCACCGACATACAATAAAGGACGACGACTTTCACGAATTAACTGGATAGCTGCGTTAACTTGTCTGGGGTTGCCTTTAACTGTGGGACGATATCCTGGTAATTTAACTGAACCTGGTTCTACAGGCACATAATCAAATTCTTCTAAAGCCACATCTTTAGGAACATCTATCAAAACAGGTCCAGGTCTACCCGTACTGGCAATGTGGAACGCTTCCGCCACAATTCGCGCCATATCTTTAGGATCACGCACTACATAAGAATGCTTAACAATGGGTAAAGTAATACCGTAAATATCTGTCTCCTGGAAAGCATCAGTACCAATTGCTGCCCGTGGTACTTGTCCAGTGACAATAATCATGGGAATAGAATCCATGTAAGCAGTCGCAATACCCGTTACCAGGTTAGTTGCTCCTGGACCAGAAGTACCAAAACATACTCCTACCTTGCCAGTTGCACGGGCATAACCATCAGCAGCATGGGAAGCACCTTGTTCGTGTCTGACAAGAATGTGTTTAATTGTACCAGTTTCCTCTACTTTGTAAAGGTCATCATAAATCGGTAGAATTGCTCCACCGGGATAACCAAAAATGTACTCAACATCATGACGCAGCAGACTATCTAACAAAGCAAAACCGCCAGTTGCCCGTTTTGGAGTTACAGGGGTAGATTTAGAGACAGCAGACTGTTTCTGATTTTCCGATTGTGGGAGACTGATTTGAGAAGACGATGGCACGGTTAACCTCAAAATATAACTAAAAGTTAAGCCTTAGATTTTGTATTTAGAATTTCAGGGTAATCCAATTCTACACCCAAAATAAAAACCACTTTTAATTGAGTGGCTTTTTTAAATTTTTAATACATTATTACTAATTCATCAAATACCTAATTTGGATTTGCTTTAGAAAAGCGGGGAAGTCAGAGTATCTGAGTATTGGTATTTGTGATGCCAGATTACTTTACAATTTGTAAACATCTGAAAATCTGCATCACTACTATGGTACAGTCCAGCTAACGGTTCTGATGGGGAACAGCCATCAGAGGTAACGGGGAAAGCCTGGTGTAAATCCAGCACTGTCCCGCAGATGTAATGAAGTTAACACTTCAAAGTCAGAATGCCCGCCGCCATGATAACCTACTTCCATCTGCGAGGTACAGATGAATAACACAATTAAAACTCTCTTCATCAAAAATTATCACTGTCTCATAGAGTCAAATATAGGTGTTACCATAGACATTTCTATGATATTGTAGAATTTTCCCTATATATATCAATAGCTATTTAGAAGGTGATAGATACAAACCTGAAAACCGGATTGTATCCTCAGTTTCATCTTTACATATTTGCATGATTCCTTGTCCTAGCCAAATTTAAGCTTGCAGTGTAAGCAAGGCTATTCGTCATTTCAATCTGCAATACATAAAAATT
Organism: Sphaerospermopsis kisseleviana CS-549; assembly: GCF_028329225.1. Classification (NCBI taxonomy): domain Bacteria; kingdom Bacillati; phylum Cyanobacteriota; class Cyanophyceae; order Nostocales; family Aphanizomenonaceae; genus Sphaerospermopsis; species Sphaerospermopsis kisseleviana. The sequence continues at coordinate 9,255 of NZ_JAQMTI010000315.1, forward strand.
AATACAAAAACAACAACATACTTTATTAGTCTGTACAACCTGCGCTAGTGTGTGGAAAGACGGTAAACAGATAGGTGAAGGTGGCGGACAGCAGCTATTACAACAACTTCAACAACTCGCACAAACTTGGGAACTGCACTCTAAATTCTCCATTCAGGGAGTCCAATGTATGAGAGCTTGCAACCATGCTTGCGTTATCGCTTTGCAAGGAGAAGAGAAATTAAATTTACCTATCTTTTCGGTAACTTAGCAGTTGATGATAGTGTATCTGCCATACTGCTATGTGCCACCCAATACTACACTAGCCCCAAGGGTTTACTACCTTGATCAGAACGCCCAGAACTTTTAAAAACAGGCATTTTAGCCAAAATTCTACCCCTCAGTAAATGGGCAAAACTCACCAAAAATTCCTGTTAATTCAAGTTCGTAGTGAGGACTTTAGTCCTCCAGACAAACCCAGAAACTAGCTTGAAACTAGCTTGCAAAACTTACCCTAAATATGATAATAATAATCATTACCAAAATTTACAGGCTAAAAACTTTTGTGCAGACCACTAGTGTTTATTTACACAGGGACTTAATTACCAATGCGTACTCAGCTTATTATCAGATGGGGAACTCAAATACTGATTTCTAGTTTGACCATTACATCCGGGATATTAGGGAAAAATTACCCCAGCATAGCCACAGAAGTTACACCAAAATCTGAAAATTCCGACCAAGACTTACAACCAATTGCACAAACAGAGGAAAAAGAACCGGATATAGAAATCACAGTGATTGATAGTATTCTTAACGAACCAGTATTTTCACCCTTTCGTCGAGAAGGAACAGTCAAAGATTCTACTCGTCCGGTTTACGTCATCACTGGGGAAGAAATGGAAGCGCAAGGTGCAAGAACAGTCAAAGAAGCACTACGATTTTTACCGGGTATTTTGGGTGATGGTACTGTAGGAACAGAAGTCAACGCTTTAAGTGGTCAATTTATTCGCGGTTCTAACACCGGTCAAGTTTTAATATTATTAGATGGAAGACCAATTAATAATTTAGGTGGTGGAGGTTTCGACCTTTCAGAATTTACCAGTAATAATATTGAAAGAGTTGAAGTCTTACCCGGAGGTGGTTCAACCCTCTATGGTTCAGATGCAATAGGTGGGGTAATTAACATTGTTACCCGTCGTCCTACAGATAAAATTACCACCACAACGAAAGTTAACATTGGGTCTTATGGACTCAACCAACAAAGCATTCAAAATAGCGGGAAATCTGGTGATATTTCTTTGGTAGTTGGTTACAACCGTACCCAAGCACAAAATAATTATCCCTTTAGCATTCCTGAAGCTAACTTTGAAGGGACAAGAAAAAATAATGATGCACTGTTCAACAACTTTAATCTTAAACTAGAGGCAAATTTAGGAAAAAGAAATACCTTAACTTTATCAAATTTATATTTAGGGAAAGAACAGGGATCACCCGGAGGTGTACCCATTCCTTTTCCCCCCAATGGACAGGGATTTTTTAACTCTCTCACCGAGAATAACCGAAAATACACAGACCAAGTTCTCACTGATTTAACCTGGAACTCTAAATTAGGAAACGGAGATGATTCACTATTAACAGCGAGAATTTACGCTGATTTTCTCAACACTCGCTTTGATAATCGTAGTGGTGCAATTACATCTCAAAATCGCTTTGATACCAAACAAGATTCCTATGGTATTCAAGTTACCCATAATTGGAATCTGTCTAAAAATCAAACCTTAGTTTATGGCTTTGATTATCGTAATACTAATGTCCGCAACACTTCCTTTAATTACGGGACAAATATTTTACGAGTAAATTATGATGATGGTATCACTCAAGGGGCGATATTTAGTAGATATGACATTCAGTTTTCTCCTAGTTTAAACGTCAATTTAGGAGTGCGTCAAGACTTTAGTAGTTTAGTTAATGGTTCATTTACATCTCCATCTGTAGGTGCAAAATTCGCAGTTTCTGATTCCACTACCCTGAGAGCTAACTATATCAGAAACTTCCGCGCCCCCACAATTGCCAATTTATTTAATAATAATCCTACTAACATTGGTAATCCTGATTTAAAACCAGAAAAAGGTGATAGTTTTGATGTGGGAATTGACCAAAAAATAGGCAATATCGGCTTACTGCGGTTGACATTTTTTAGCAACCGTGTTTCTGATACCATTGCCTTTAGAAGACTCACTCCACCAGTAAATGGGAATACGGGAACTTGGGAAAATATTGGTTTAGTCCAAACTCAAGGAATTGAAGCATCTCTGAATTTACAACTAGCAAGAAATATCTATGGTTTTGTGAATTATACAGCCAATGACCCACGTATTTTAAAAAGCGGTAATCCCGCAGAGGTTGACAAAGAATTACGTTTTGCAGGTGCAGATAAGTTAAATTTTGGTGTGTCTTATGAAAATCCCCAAGGTTGGTATTTTGGTTTGTTAATGAATTCTTTAAACGGATATCCAACCAATAATACAAATACAGAATTTTTGCCGGGATATACCACTTTTGATATGAAGATGCGTGTGCCAATTAATGATAGGCTAGTATTGACTGGTAGCTTGGATAATTTGTTTAATCAGCGTTATCAGTTATTCCCTGGTTTCCCTGATGGGGGTAGGGTATTTCAATTGGGTTTGAGTTCTAGTTTTTAAGATTAATTTTGTCACCGATTCAAAGGAGATTTACCAATGAATGAGTTTAATTCTTGGGTACAACCAGTTAATAAAATAGAAACAGAAAATTTATCTACGGGTGGATATGTTGAGTATGAATATTTTGATTGTGGGAGTGATGTTTTAGCATCGTTAATGTATACTTTATTTGAGCAAAATTGGCAGCAGGTGGGAATTGCCCATATTGTTCAAGGTAGTGTTTTAGAGTTGGAATTTAATGCACCTCCAAAACTATGTATTCTCTATGATGGATATTTGACAGTGGCCGCTGAAGGGTGGCATTTACATTTGTGTATTGATACTAATTTCGGTGGACCTTTATGTAAAACTCCTGTGGAAGTGAGGAAGCAGCGTCTAGTTTCTCGTGCAGCTTTTTATCGGCGGTTTAATCCAGAAGGAAATCCTAGAAGTTGGGGGATTCAATTTTGGAATGGTGCGAATGAACAATTGATGACGATTTTATTACCTAATCCTTTGGTAGATGGGGAAAATTTATTACCAGAAGGAAAACCAAATTTAGAAAAGTTAGCTTTGTATCAAGACTTGAGAGATATTTATGTGTTAGGAATTAAACCAATTCCCTTTAATAAAAATCCTCTCAAACATTCCTATATTTCAGTTTGTACTTCTACTCGCTGTCTTCCTTCTCGCAAATGGCAACCTACATTTGAGGCGTTAAAATCAGCAGTGGAAAATGCAGGTTTAGATATAGAAGTAAGAACATCTGGTTGTTTAGAAGTTTGTCAATTAGGACCGGTGGTTTTCTATTCTAATGATAGAACTTGGTACACTCGCGTTAATCCTAATGTGGCAGAAAATATTGTCAATGAACATTTAGTCAAGGGTAATAAGGTGGCTGAAAACTTATATCCACCGGAAAAAGTATAAGCTACTTGCCATTAATTTTTCTGTAAAAATATGCTCGTAGTAAGGGCTTTAGCCCTGCTTCAGTGAAACCCAACATTAGCAAAAAATACTAAAGATTGGCGTTGGGTTTCGTTCCATTGCTTCGCAACGCGAACAACCCAACCTACAAAATCTCACTATTTAACAAATATTTAGCAAGAATGAAATTTTCAAAACTTCCTTACTCAAAACTAATCATTTTTTTATGTCAATTTTGCCTTATAGCCACATTTATTATTGCCTGTCATAGTACAAAAAATCCTATAACTCAAAATCATATAAATAACAACACAACCAATAACACCTGTATTCAAAATTATAACCCTAATCAAGATTATTTCCCCACCAAATCTAAAATTAAGTATGCTACAGGTTTTACAGTTGAATATCATAATCATTACAAAGTTGTGACGATTAAAAATCCCTGGCAGAATGCTAAAACTCAGTTTCAATATGTTTTAGTTCAGTGTGGAACTCCTACACCTTCAGGATTTAATCAAGCACAAATTATTACAGTTCCTGTTAATTCTGTCGTGGCTTTATCTACAACTCATTTACCTCATTTGGATAAATTAGGATTGGTGGATAAATTAATAGGTATTAGTAATACAAAACAAGTGAATACTCCGGCTGTAATTGAGAGAATTAAAGCGGGAAAAGTTACCCAAGTGGGTAATAATTCTAATGTGGATATAGAAAAATTATTAGCATTAAATCCTGATTTGGTGACAACTTTTGGCACAGGTAATTCCCAAACAGATAGTTACGGTAAACTTACGGAAACTGGTTTGAAAGTGGGAATAAATGCTGAATATATGGAAGATACGCCGTTAGGAAGAAGTGAATGGTTAAAATTTACGGCTTTATTTTTTAATCAAGAAGAAAAAGCTGAAAAGGTATTTCAAGAAATAGCAGATAAATATACAAAAATAGCCCAAAAAGCTCAATCTGTAAAAAATCGGCCGACGGTATTTGTGGGATTTAATTTTAAAGGTACTTGGTTTATGCCTGGTGGTAAAAGTTATGTGGCTAAATATCTGAATGATGCAGGAGGTAATTATCTGTGGAGTGATGATAAATCTAATGGTAGTTTACCACTTTCTTTTGAGGTAGTTTTAGAACGTGCAGCTAAAGCTGATTATTGGTTAAATTCTCGCCAAGTTTGGCAGAGTTTAAAAGATGTTGTAGCTGAAGATAGTCGTTATGGTGATTTTCAAGCTGTAAAAACTGGAAATATTTATAATAATAATGCCCGTGTCAACGTAGATGGTGGTAATGATTATTGGGAAGGAGGAATTAGTAACCCCGATATTGTACTGGCAGATTTAATCAAAATTTTGCATCCAGAATTGTTACCGGAACATCAACTGTTTTATTACCGCAATTTGCCACAATAATGTTTATGAAATCTGTGAAAAAACATTTTAATCCTCACTTATTCATTCCAGATAATATTTCCCTTAGAAGTTTATGTTTTGGGATATTAATTGTAGCTTTGCTATTAATATTTCTCTTAGATTTAGCTTTGGGTTCAGTTTCGATTCCTGTTGATGAAGTGGTAAATATTTTACTAGGAAAACAACCAGAAAAGATAACTCATAGCAATATAATTCTTAAATTTAGATTACCGAAAGCTTTAACTGCAACCTTAGCGGGTGCTGCTTTAGGTGTGAGTGGTTTACAAATGCAAACATTATTTAAAAATCCCTTAGCTGGACCATTTGTATTAGGAATTAGTTCTGGTGCGAGTTTAGGAGTGGCGTTGGTGGTGTTAACTGCAAGTGTGACTGCACCAACTTTATTAAATAATTTGGGAATCATTGCTGATTTTGGATTAGTGATAGCTGCTAGTGTGGGTGCGGGTTCGGTTTTAGGTGTGATGTTGGTTGTTTCTCGTCGGGTGCAAGATACAATGACGCTGCTAATTTTAGGTTTATTATTTGGTTATGCTACTGGTGGAATTGTGAGTATTTTATTGCAATTTAGCACTAGAGAACGGATTCAAAGTTATATTATGTGGACTTTTGGTAGTTTTGCTGGTGTGACTTGGAAACAATTAATTGTGTTAATTCCGGTGATACTTTTAAGTTTATTAATAGCGTTGTTGCAATCAAAATCTCTGAATGCACTTTTGTTAGGTGAATCCTATGCCAGAAGTGTAGGTTTAACGGTAGAAAAAACTAGATTTTCTATTATTATCAGTGCTTCTATTTTAGCAGGTGGAATTACAGCTTTTTGTGGTCCTATCGCATTTTTGGGTGTGGCTATTCCCCATTTATGTCGGAGTTTGTTTAATACTTCTGACCATCGAATTTTAATTCCCAGTGTGATAATTTTAGGGGCAATTTTAGCTTTAATAGCAGATTTGTTTTCTCAATTAGCAGTTAGTCAAATGGTTTTACCTTTAAATGCAATTACGGCTTTAATTGGTACTCCTGTTGTGACTTGGGTAATTTTAAAGCGTAATTCCCGCAAGTCTTTTCCATCCTAATTACTACTCGATTTTTTATAAATCAGAAAGTTACTTACCTATTCCCTATTCCCTGTTCCCTGTTCCCTAACTCAACAAATATGAGTAATGCAATTTTGACAACCCACAATTTGACTATTGGTTATCAAACATCCCGAAAAAATTTTCGGTGTGTAGCAGAGAATATTTCTGTATCTTTGCAAGCTGGGGAATTGGTGTGTTTATTGGGTCCCAATGGTGCAGGTAAATCTACATTATTGCGATCGCTTGCCGGAATGCAACCACCTATAGGCGGTGAAGTGCGACTTTTAGATGATAATATCTACAAATTAGCACCCCAAGATTTAGCCAAGCGGTTGAGTTTAGTTCTCACAGAAAAAGTTGATGGAGGGATGCTATCTGCTTATAATTTGGTAACTTTAGGACGACATCCTTATACTGACTGGTGGGGAAATTTGACTGCTGAGGATGAAGCAATAGTCCATTGGGCGATAAAATCTGTAGGTGCATTAAATTTAGTCTCCCGTCAAGTTAGCGAACTCAGTGATGGTGAACGACAAAAAATTATGATTGCCCGCGCTTTAGCGCAGTCTCCTATAGTCATGTTGCTAGATGAACCAACAGCATTTTTAGACTTACCCCGGCGAGTAGAAATTATGCAATTGTTGCGTAATTTAGCCAGGGAAACTAAACAAGCAATTCTCCTTTCTACCCATGATTTAGACTTAGCTTTGCGTCTAGCCGATCAAATTTGGCTATTAAATTTTCATGGGATTTTACAGGTAGGCGCACCGGAGGATTTAGTATTAAGTGGTGCATTTGCTAATACTTTCAAAAGTGAAGGTGTGGAGTTTGATATTTTGTCTGGTGAGTTTAATTTGCATACACCATTGAAAGGAGAAGTTCAAGTTATTGGTGAGGGTATAGCTACTATATGGACTATTCGCGCTTTACAAAGGGTAGGTTTTCAGGTGAAACAAGCTGATAAATTTTCTGGCAATCAAAATGCTGCAAAAACACAATTAGTAGTAGAAGTTATATCAAAATCTGAAGAGAAATTTTGGCAAACCCAAGTGATAAATAATCATTCAGATGTGTATGTTCATAATTCACTATATGCAATGATTGATTTTTTAAATCAGAATGTCATTTCACTAGACAATTAACGCTTGAGATATTTACCTGGTAGCTTATCAACATACATAAAGGATTACTATTTTACAAGTTTTAGATCAAATCTTGCAAGACTTTCCGGGTATTTTGCCAAGTCCAGAAACCAATCAATACTACAGTGATACTCATACCAAAAAGAACTGTTGCCAAGCCAAAAGCATTAACCAGCTTGGTTGTAATCAATAAAGGTGCGGACAGCGCAATATTAATGGCATGATTTTGAAAGCCAAATACCTTACCGTGCATTGCTGGGGGTGTGTGTTGTTGAATTAAGGTTTGCATCGGCACGTTAATTAATGCTGCACCTAAACCCAAGAAAACACAAAGTCCTAACACTAAAAATAAATTATGAGTAACAATAAACATTCCCAGTGCCAAGGCCATAAACATAAAACCAATTAACGGCAAGGGTTTATGATGCAGTTTATGGCCAAAATGTCCCAAAATTCCTGCGCCTAAAACCATTCCCACACCGGCAGCAGCAACAAAGAAACTAAAATCAGTTTGTTCTAAGTTCAATCTAGCAGCTAATCTAATAGATAATTCTAATAATGCCGCAAACACGCAATACAAAGCGACAATTTGCAACATCGCATTCCAGACTAAGCGGTTTTGTTTTAGATATTGCCAACCTTGTAAAAATTCGGTGATAGGATTAGCTACGGATGTTTGCCTATGTTCTGTAAACCGAATTGGCAACATGATGATAGCTGATAACAGATAGAAACCACCTACTAATAGTTCTTTGCCAAAATCAGAGTTTAAATATTCCGCCCAGTCTAAAATTGGCTTTCCCACAGCATAACCAACTATCAATGCTCCCATCATGGTGCTGCTAAATAAAGCATTAGCGGCCATTAAATTCTCTCGTTGCACCATTAGGGGAATAGTAGCTTGTTCCGCTGGGGCAAAAAACTGAGTTACCGAGGAGATACCAAAATTCAGTGCTAACAATATTCCTAACTGCCTGGGCAAGAAAGCTATACTTAATGTCAACAAGCCCCGCACGACATCAGAACCCACCATAATTAGCTTTTTGGGCATCCTATCAACAATCACACCACCAGCAGAACCGAAAAAAATCGCTGGTAGGGTAAAAGCCATATACATATAAAAGCGCCCTGTGCCTTCTGGTAAACTGGCAGGTAAGTATTTTTTCTCTAACAAATCAATCATTAAAATCAATAAAACCTTATCTGCTAACTGGGAAATGAGTTGCCCAATCCACAGGAGCATAAAATTACGGTTTTTTAGCAGTGCGCCAAAGCCAGTATTAACAGCAGTCGGTTCAGTGGGAAACATCACAAATTGGGAATTGGGAATTGGGAATTGGGAATTGGGAATTGGGAATTGGGAATTGGGAATTGGGA